>JABFRY010000215.1 GCA_013140955.1 Acidobacteriota bacterium | reverse complement strand
GCGAGGTCGGCGGCCAGAGCGACCGCCGTGCCCCGACGATCCGCCAGGAGGATCCAGTGCGCCGCCTGCGCGGCGACGTTCCCACGCGCCGGCGTCTCCGCCTCCTGCCAGACGATGTCGTACGCCGCCGCCTGATGGGCCGCGGTCGCAGTGGCCACGGCCTCGACCACCGTGCGCGCAATCGACCGCAACCAGTACGGCTTCGGCGTGAACGCGTAGCCGGGCAGCGTCACGCGGCGTCTGGCGTACGGGCGGTCGAAGCCCGCCCAGTCCACCGGCGCGTCCCATGCGTACAGCTTCGACACGGACCCGAGCAGCACCTGCCACGCCGGGGCGTCGCGACGCGCCGAGGGCAGCCACTGCACGTCGTCACCACGCGCCTCGAGGCACTGGCGCCCCATGCCGAGCAGCACCGGCTGCGGTCCAATCTCCAGATAGGTGTCCACCCGCTGGGCGTCGAGCACCTGCATGCCGTCGGCGAAGCGGACGGGCGCCATGATCTGCCGCAGCCAGTACTCCGGCCGGGTGACCTCGTCGGTCACGATGGCCGCGTCCACGGAGCTGACGAACGGCACCTGCGGGCGCCGCAACGTCACGCGGCGCACGACGGCCTCGTACTCCGCGAGCATCGGTGCCATGAGCGGCGAGTGGAACGCGTGGGACACGGTGAGTGCCTTGGTCCGGATGCCCTCGGACTCGAGGCGCGCCGAGATTTCGGCCACGGCCGTGCCGACGCCCGAGATGACCACCTGCGACGGGGCATTCACGGCGGCAATCGCCACGAGCTGTTCGGAACCCGCGATGGCTTCGAGCACACGCGGCTCGGCCGCCATCACCGACGTCATGGTGCCGCCGGGGGGCAAGGCCTGCATCAGGCGGCCGCGCGCCGCGATGAGCGTGAGGCCGTCGTCGAGCGACAGACCGCCGGCCACGCACATGGCGGCGAACTCACCGACGCTGTGCCCCATGACGGCATCGGGGACGATGCCCCACGAGGCCCACAGCTCGGCGAGGGCGTACTGGAACGCGAAGAGTGCCGGCTGGGTAAAGCCGGTCTGGTTGAGCAGGGCCGCGCGGTCACTGCCCTCCGGCGCGAAGAGCAGGTCCAGGAGCGGCTCGCCGAGCAGCGTGTCGAAGATGCGGGCGCAGCGGTCCAGGGCGTCGCGGAACACCGGCCGCGTGTCGTACAGCTCGCGGCCCATGCCGGCGTACTGGCTGCCCTGTCCCGTGAAGAGGAACGCCACCTTGGGGACGACACCGCCGCGAGGTTCGCCGCGCACGCACCCGGGCGGCGCATCGCCCTCGAGCACGCGCCCGAGCGACGCCACCAGCGCGTCCCGATCGGCGGCGACCACCGCCAGTCGGTGCTCGAAGGCCCGGCGCCCCGTGTTGACCGTGTAGCACACGTCGGCGATCGCCTCGGGTGCCGTCGTCAGGTACGTCCGTACGGCCGCCACCTGCCGGTCGAGGGCCGCCTCGGTCCTGGCCGAGAGGGCCAGCACGTGCAGGGGCCGGTCGGGGACGATGGTCGCGTCCGGCGCGGGCTCGGTCCCGGGTGCCTCCTCGACGATGACGTGGGCGTTGGCGCCACCGACGCCGAACGAACTCAGTCCGGCCCGGCGCGGCAGGCTGATCACATCGGCGCCGCGCAGCGCCGACGGCCGCTCCCAGGCCTCGAGGCTCCGCTGCACGGAGAACGGCACCTGGCCGAACGGGATGTGCGGACTCGGGGCGTCGGAGGTGATCGACGGCAGCAGGGTGCCGCGGTGCAGCTGCAGCAGCACCTTGATGAGCCCCACGATGCCCGCGCCGGCTTCGAGATGCCCGATGTTGGGCTTGATCGATCCAATCCGGCAGCGGTGTTCGAGCTGCAGGGCGGGATCGTGCGCGGACGCATCGGCGTAGGCGATCGTCAACCCGCGCACCTCGATGGGGTCGCCCAGCGCCGTCCCGGTGCCGTGGGTCTCAACGTAGGAGATGCTCCGGGGATCCACCGACGCGGCGTGCAGGGCATGGCTGATGGCTTCGGCCTGTGCCTGCGGATTGGGCGCGGTGAACCCCACCGTACCGTTGCCCGTGCTGAGGCCGGTGCCCTTGATCACGCCGTAGATGCGGTCGCCTCGTGCAAGCGCATCGGCCAGCGGACGCAGGACGACGACACCGGCGCCCTCTCCGAGCACGGTGCCATCGGCCTCGGCCCCGAAGGGCTCGCAGCGACCGCTCGACGACAGGATGCCGAGCCGGCCGAGCGAGCCGAATCGGTCCGGATCGAGAATCAGGTTGACGCCGCCCACGAGGGCCATGCGGCAGTCGCCGGCCGCCAGCGCCCGGCAGGCCAGGTGAAGCGCCGTGCCGGACGAGGAGCAGGCGGTGTCCACGGCAAGGCTCGGCCCACGGAAGCCCAGGACCTGCGACAGCCGGTTGGCAAGGCTGAACCCTTCCCAGCAGCGATACGGATTGCCCGACTGCTTCGCTCCGAGGTTGGCGAGGTAGCCGTAGTCGCCGTACATGACGCCCACGAACACACCCGTTGCCGACTCGTGTGCCGCCCCGGCGGCCCCCGCGTCCTCGAGGGCGTTCCATGCCACCTCCAGGAACAGCCGCAGCTGGGGATCCATGTACTCGGCTTCGCGCGGCGACACGCCGAAGAACTCGGCGTCGAAGCGCGCGGCATCGTCGAGCAGGCCCGCCCAGTGGGGACGCGTGTCCTCGAGCGGGTGCAGGAAGAACGGGCGCGTGGCGGGCACGGGCGCCACCGCCGAGCGGGCGCCGCTCAGCAGATCCCACAACTCGTCGGGCGAGCCGGCGCCGGCGCAGCGGACGTGCATGCCGACCACGGCGACATCGGTGTGGCCCGCGAGCGCCGTGCCGCGCGGGATGGCCAGGGCCACCGGGGCGGGCTCGCCGCCCTGCCCGGAGAGCCGGGCCACTTCCTTCACGATCTGGCTGACCGTGCGGTGTTCGAACAGGAGCGTGCTGGGCAGCCACGGATACTGCTCGAGCAAGCCGACGGTGATCTCGACGATCTTCAGGGAGTCGCAGCCCAGGGCCTCGAGACGGTCCACGTCCTTCACCGTCTGGACGGGCACGCGCAGCGTGGACGCGAAGGCCTCGTACACCGCGGCGGTGACGTCGCTGTCGGACGCGGAGGCCGACGCCGTGAGGGTCGGCGCCGCGGCGTGTTCTGCAGCGCCGGGCAGTGCAGTGGAGGACGCCGCAGCACCCGCGCCAGGACCGAGCGTCGGCACCCGTCCCGCGATCTCCGCACGGAGCGTCGCCGGATCCGACAGCTCGGCGGCGGTCCGCATGATGAGCGCTTCGCGCCGCCGGAGCCGCTCTGCGTCGAAGGCGTGCGCGGTCGCCGTCGGTGCGGCGTCATCGACCACGGCGGGGCCTGCCTGCGCGGCGGGCTCGAAGCGGAGCGCGGCGAGGGCGTCGGCCGGGAACTCGCAGACCAGCTCACGATCGTCGCCCTGCCGCAATGCCTCGGGGGTGATGGACTCCAGGAACTTGCGCGCCGGCGTATTCCGCTTCGTGGTCTCGACACGCAGACGCACGGTGCTGGCGCCACGCTCCTGCGCCATGCGCCCGAGTTCGGCGGCGATGCGGTGCTCCACGCCGCGCCCGAGCACCCGGCAGCTCAGGAGGAAGGTGTCGGTGTCGAGCACCTCGCCCGCGTCCTCGGCAATCACGAGCCCCACGAGCCCGTAATCGCCGAAGCGGTCCTGCACGCGAATGGTCCGCACGGCATGCGTCCCGCCGGTGACGAGCGTCTGCAGGTCGCTCTCCTCGCGCCGCCTGGTGGTGAAGTTGAACTGGTTGGTGCGCAGGGTCAGCTGCGAGGCCCTGCGCAGGTCGTCGTCCCCGAGCGGGGCGATCTCCACGTTGAGCCCGAGGTTGGCGATGAAGTCGGAAAAGGTGAGCGTCTGCTCGAGGAGCGCCTGGCGGCCGAACTCCTCCTTGTACATCTGCGTCCGCCGCTCATCCTCCTTCGTCGCGCGTACGTCGTCGAGTTCCCACGTGTGACGGAGCAGCTGCAGCGCGGGTTCTGGCTCGGTGGGCCACTGGAGGGTCAGGACCTCGGGACACCGCGCGCGGACCTCCGCGCACTCCACCGGGTTGTCGTCGAAGAACATGAAGCTGTCGAGCCCGAGGTTCAGCCTGGCCGCCAGCGTCCGCAGGTTTTCCGACTTCTGCTGCCAGTTGATCATCGAGGCCACGACGTGCTCGCGCCTGAGCCCGAAGTCGGCCCGCGTGTCGAAGACCGACCAGACGTCGGCCTCCTCGTTCTTGCTGCACAGGCACAGGAGCACGCCACTGCCCGCGAGCCGGACGAGGGTGGCCTGCAGGGCCTGGTGCGCCTCGTCGAACACCACGCCCTCGGGGCCGACCTCACCCACAACCCCGCGCCAGAGCGTGTTGTCGCAGTCCACCACCACGACCTTGCGCCGCGGCGCCATGAGGCGGTAGGCGCGGCGGACGATCACCGTCGCCAGCACGCCCAGGTACTCGTCGCGGTACGGGATATGGGCGATCTTCTCCCTGAGTGAATCGCTGATGCCGTCCTCGTCCACGCCGTAGCGCTCGTGGAACCCGGTGACGGATGCGATGTCGAGCCCGGGAACGCCGGACAACGCGGCCGCCAGGTGCTCCTCCGCCTGTCGCAGCAGGATGCTCTCGGCCGACGACGCCGACCCGTACGAGGGACAGAACAGGAGCAGTGTCTCGGCGCCGGCCACGGCTCGATGGGCACGTACGGCCTGCTCGAGGTCGCGCGTCATATCCTTCAGATACCCGCGCACGAACTCGATGTCGGCAGCTGCCTCGGGCGCGAGCTCGCGCAGCCAGTCGCGCACGCGCAGCAGGACCACGTTGAGGCCGCCGCGCGAGGCGAACGGGCCGGACGGGTCGAGCAACGCCTGCAGCACCTGCCCGTACGGCGCCACGTCCAGCCCGTTTCCCTGGCCGAGGGTCCGGAGCCAGAAGCGCAGCATCGGCACCAGGGGATCGGTCGTGAAGCTGGCCACGAGGCGCAACGGGAAGGCCGGCTGGTCGGACGCGGACAGCTGGCTGGCGTCCACGTGCGGCAGCTGGGGAAACGCGGTGAGGAGGTCCGGCTCGCCGCTTCCCCACTGCGCCACCAGCTGCCTCACGATATGCACCGCGGCGGTGCCCGTGGGGATGGCGCCGGCGACGCCGGCAGGGGTGTCGTTCCAGCTGGTCTGGAGCCGCGGCGGCCTGGCCACGAGGGTGTGCACGCGCGAGGCTTCGCGCTGCGCGGTGCGTACGAGCCCCTCCCCGGCCTGCTTGAGGGCCACGTAGTGCCCGAAGCCCGCGGGCGGGTCGCCGACGAACGACGACGACACGTACACGACGGCACCGGCCGTGGCGGCAAGCGTCTCGAGTGCGGCGGCCAGGGGCGCGCGGACGAGCCGCAGGTTGTCGTGGACGTAGGCCTCGTGGCGCTCGGCCGAGTCGGCCCCGATGCGCAGGACCGAGGGCGCGCCACACGCGTTGAGCACCAGCACGTCGAGCCGCCCGTGCCGGGCGCGTATGGCCTCGATCGCCTGCTGGCACCAGGCGGGATCGCCTGCATCGCCTTCGAGGCACTCCACGCGGTGCCCCACCGCCTCGAGCCGGCGCACCAGCGCGTCTGCGCCGCTCGCCCCCCGGGCACTCACGTACACCTGCGACCCGGATACCGCCAGGGCCGCCGCGATGTCGGCACCCAGCCCGCGGCTGCCGCCGACGACCAGGGCCACCGTGCCGTCGAGGCGCTCGGCAGACTCGGCGAGGTGCACGGCCAGCTCGCGGACGTCGGTGATCACCGTGCCGAAGGGCACGTAGCTGCGGAGCACGGCGGCTGCCACCGGCGCGCCGTCGGGCGTGGCGATGTCGATGCGGGTATCGAGGATGCGGAAGTGCTGGTCGAACCGCGTGGACCGCACGCGGTACCAGAGTTCGGGCGCGTGCATGCGCGGGCCCGTCAGCCCGAGCGTGGCGCGGGTGAAGAGCGACCGGAGCCCGGGCAGCTCCATCCCCACCACATAGCTGCAGAGGGCCAGCACCTGGACGTCACGGGGACCGAGCAGCGTCCCGAGATAGGCGTCTGGCGGCTCGCTCGTGCGGTAGCGCCCCACGACTTCCACGCCCTGCGCGAGTGCTGCCGTCGTGCGCGTGGCCGGCTCGGTCCGCAGCGACACGGAGGGGCTGTCGCCCGCCTGGGCCAGGGCCCTGGCCCAGGCGACATCCGGCGCGGGCGCGCCCGTCCCCTCCGGATCGCCCGAGGCCTCCAGGGTCAGGACGACGCCGTCGGCAGAACGCCCGACGAGCGATGTGCGGCCCGGCGCGGCCGTGCGCGCCACCACCCAGTCGGTGCCGGGAGGTACCGCGCCCCGAAACTCGATCTGCAGCGCGGCGACTGCGCCGGGCGCCTGGCCAGCCCCCGCCGTCCCGCCGTCCTCGTCGGCGCACGCGGCAATGACCGACAACATGCCGTGCGCGATGCGCCGCCCGAAGTGGGTGTCCCGGGCGAACGCCTCATCGACGTGGAGTGGATTGCGATCGCTCGACCAGTCGGCGAACCGGAGGACGTCTTCTGCGGAAAATCGCATGCGTTACCGAAGCGGAACCTGAATCATTCGTGTCACGGCACCTTACCGAACGCCAGACCTGCGGCCACGGCCACAGACGGGTACCGGGCAGCGCCGGACGAGCCGTCTGGCGCCTCCGTCAGCGCCGCGCGTGCCGCCGGCACGAAGACACCCGTGTGGATCCAGCGCTCGCCCACCTCGAAGCGCCCGCCGACGATGGAATCGGCCGGCACCTCTCGCGATAGCGTCTGCACCACCCGGGCCCGGAACGTGCCGGTCCCGGCGTCCACGCCGACGATGCGGACGTCGTGATAGTCGAACGTCCGTCCCACCAACGGGTGCAGGCATTTGAAGATGGCTTCCTTCGCAGAGAACACCAGCGTCAGCGCCTGAAACCTGTCGAGCCCCGCGTCCCGCGCGTAGGCGAGCTCGGACGGCCAGGACACGACGGTGGCGACCGAGCGGGCCTGCTCCGGCGACATGATGCACTCCGAATCGATACCCACGCTCCGGATCGTGGTCGTGTGCGCAACGGCCGCGGACACGAAGCCGTCGGTGTGGGTGATCGACCCCGACACGCCGGCCGGCCAGAGCGGCGCGCCCGAGGGCGAGCGCGCTAGTGTGCCCACGGGCCGCTCGGGATCGAGCAACTGCAGGGCACGCAGCGCGCAATACCGGCCGGCCCGGAAGTGCAACTGGCGGACGGGCACGGCGCGCTGCAGCTCGGCAGGGAGCGCAATACCCCCCAGATCGCCGTCCTGCGAGGG
Organism: Acidobacteriota bacterium; assembly: GCA_013140955.1. Classification (GTDB taxonomy): domain Bacteria; phylum Acidobacteriota; class Vicinamibacteria; order Vicinamibacterales; family UBA2999; genus JABFRY01. The sequence continues at coordinate 11,378 of JABFRY010000215.1, read as the reverse complement.
ATCGGCCACCTCGAGCCGCAGGCTGACCTGTCGTACGGCACCCGGCACCACGGCGGGATTGGCCGCCATCCACGGACGTGCCGCTTCGCCGCTCACGACCGCCCCACCTGATGGACTCAACGACTCATTCTGCATCATCGGCACGACGCGACCGAAACATCTCTCGACGATGGCGGCCACGGCCTCCCCGACCACGGGGGAGCAAGCCCGCGACCATGTCGGCGAGGAAGGCGCCTGTGGCTAAGTGGTTGATGCAGTTCGCATAACTCCGTGGTGTCTCACGATACTGCACACAGCGCGTGAGCCTGTTGGTCCTGACCGTCGGGAACAAGTTCTTCCCGGCGGAAGACTAACGACATCACCGCTCAGCTTGACGGTCCCGAGGCGACCTGCGACGCTACCGCCGACTTCGATGCGCGGGGCCCCCCAGGCCGCCATTCGCATGGCACGTTTCAGGAGGTTGAGCCCCGATGCATCCGCGATTGCTCGCAGTCCTTGTCGTATTCTGCCTGGCGCCTCCAGGCATCGCCCAGGCCACCGAGTGGTTCGTGGCGGCCGGCGGCACCGGTTCCGGCACCAGCGCGAGTCCCTTCGGCCGCATCCAGGACGGCCTGGCAGCCGCCAGGCCCGGTGACACCATAACCGTCGGCGCCGGCCTGTATGCCGAGAGCCTCCGCACCGTGAGGAGCGGGTCGGCGTCCGCGCCCATCCGCATGCAGGCAGCCGGCGTACGCGGCGACGTGGTGGTGTCGGTGCCGGGACGCGTCCTGCGGGTGGACCATGCCTGGGTGGTCGTGGAGGGGTTCGTCCTCGACGGGCAGTACGGCCCCGCCGATACGGTGGACGTGAACGGCGGCGCTGACCACCTGGTGCTGCGCAACCTCGAGATCCGGCGTTCGTCCCGTGATCTGGTGGACATGGCCGGTCCGGCGGACGTCCTCATCGAAGACTGCCTCATCCATCACGCACTCAATGCGGCCGGGGGACGCACCGATGCACACGGCATTGCAGCGGGCCCCGTGTCGGATCTCACCATCCGCAACACCGAGATCCACACGTTTTCGGGCGACGGGCTGCAGGTGGACCCCGGCCGGACGGCTCCGGGCTGGGCGCGCGTGACCGTGGAGGGCTCGCGCATCTGGCTCGGCCCGCTGCCGGCAGCCGAAAACGGCTTCCCCGCGGGCACCGTGCCTGGCGAAAACGCCATCGATACGAAGGCGAGCCCCGCCCTGCCCCGCGCCACGCTCGTCGTCCGCGACACCTCGGCCTGGGGATTCAGAAACGGGCTGCTCGCCAACATGGCCGCCTTCAACATCAAGGAGCACGTGGCGGCCACGCTCGACCGCGTGACGGTGTTCGACTCCGAGATTGCCTTCCGCCTGCGCGGCCCGGGCAGCACTGCGGCGGGCGCCCACGTCACGGTGCAGAACGCCGTCGTCTACGAGTCCGCCACGGCGTTCCGGTACGAGGACGACATCGAGCTGCTGCGGGTCTGGAACACGACCATCGGCGGGGGCGTCGGTCGTCCCTTCAGGGCCGCATCATCGAACAGCGCCGGGTTGGACGTGCAGAACCTGCTCGTCCTCGGACCCCGGCCGCCCGAAGCGCCGCACGCCTCGAACCTTGGCGTCAGCGAGGATGCGTTCGTGGATGCCGGCGCCCACGACTACACGTTGTCGCCCACCTCGCTCGCCACCGACGCTGGCGTCGGGCTCCCCGGGGTGACGGTGGACCGTGTGGGCACCAGCCGTCCGCAGGGTCGCGCGAACGATGTCGGAGCCTACGAGCGTCCGGCCACGCAGGTCGGCGAGGTCGTGATCCACGCGTGGAGAGCCGCGGCCGTGGCCGGCGACTGGCGGCTCGAGGCCGATACGTCGGCGGCCGGCGGCGCGATGCTCCGACTGCCCGACGCCGGGCGCTCGTCGGGCGTGCAGGCGCTGCCGCAGGACTTCTTCGACGTGTTCGTGCCGGTGGAATCGGGTCGCCCGTATCGGCTCTGGCTGCGCGGGCGGGCGGAGGGCGACCGCACGAGCAACGACTCGGTGTACGTGCAGTTCTCGGGCGCCGTGAACGCCAAGGGCAAGCCCGTGTACCGCATCGGCACCACGTCGGCCGGCCGCATCGTCCTCGAAGACTGTCCCGGGTGCGGGCTGTCGGGCTGGGGATGGCAGGACACGGCCTCGGGCATCGGCGCACTCGGCCCGCTGCTGCGCTTCGACACCTCGGGAATCCAGACGATTCGCATCCAGATGCGCGAGGACGGGCTGGCCGTGGATCAGATCGTGTTGTCGCCGGAGCGCTACCTCGTGGCGCCGCCTGGCGCGCCGCGCGACGACGACACGCGGCTGCCGGAGTCGTGATGTTTCCTGCCTTGCCGGACAACGGGGCGACCGGGAACCGCCCAGCCAAGACCGGCGGGCGCACACACGGCCTTCGCCGCCGGTGGTATCCCACGCTCAAGAATCCTCAGATGATCTATCTGGAGACTCTGCTCGCCCTCTGCCAGGCTGACTCGCGCGTGCTGGATATTGGCTGCGGCCCTGCGATGCCGACGCTCTCGCGTCTCCCTGGTCGGCTCCGCGTCGGACTCGACGTTCTTCCAGAGCTCCCCGGCGGCCCTCTTCACGCTGTCCGCGGTTCTGGAGAGGCGCTGCCGTTCGCCGATGCGACCTTCGATGTGGTCTGCTGCCGGTCCGTGCTCGAGCACGTGGAAGCGCCGGAGCGGCTGTTCGCCGAGGCGGGCAGATGTCTGAGGGCGGGCGGGGTCTTCGTGTTCGTCACAGCGAACCGCTGGGACTACGTGTCGCTGTGCGCCAGAGCCGTTCCGAACCGGTGGCACCAGGGGCTCGTCAGCTTGGCTGGCGGCAACCCGGACAAGGTGTTTCCAACCTACTACCGTGCGAACGACGTGACGGCCATTCGCGCAGCCATGGCCGCGGCGGGCCTCACCTGCACACGGCTCGACCGCCTCCGGCAGCATCCTCACTACCTGCGCTTCAGCACGGGGGCCTATGTAGTCGGCGCTGGGCTCGAGAGGGTGCAGCGCCTCCTGCCGTGGTTCAGGCCATGGCTGCTTGGCGTGGCCACTCGAGACGGAAGCTCATCGCCCCTCGCCCGGCGACGGCCGATGATGCCTGACTGAGTCTAGCCGCCCACCGGTCTGCGAAACAACGCGGTGGGACTTTGAACGTTCCCCAGGACCACGACGTTTCGCACGTACGACACGAGAGGCCCGCCGGTCCGTCGCTGGCTGCTGTTCCATTCGAACCAGAAGCGCGTGATCCCACCGGCGCTTCGCATCTCCACGCGGTTGAGCAGCTGCACCTGGGACCGGTTTTCGTCCGCGACCCAGAGTGAAACCCGGTCCCAGCCCAGAGGCTCGAACTCTATCAGGACCCAGTACCGTGTCCAGGTGGCCGCGGCGACCGCGAACTCCGCGAGCATCGGTTCCAGCCGACCCTCGAGGCCTGTCGTGGTATTCGGCCCCAGCGGGGCGTAGGGACGCGCATCGACTTCGTTGACGCCCGCGCCAGCCGCCTGTGTATAACGAGCACGAATCTCCAGCCAACGCTCCGAGCTCGCCAGCGGACTTGCCACCTGAAAGGCCTTGTGGTTGCGGATTCCACCGAGGTCAGTCATGTACTCCGGTCCCCACCAGACGTCCCATGTGAGCAGTGCCGTCCCCGCACTGGCGTGAATCGGCAACCGGACCATCTGCGGAATCTCGACGGAGGCCTGATCTTCTCCGAGTACCAGCTTCGCCGCGTCCTGCTTGAGAGGGTAGGAATCGCCTCCGGGGTTGTACGTCATCTGGCGGGACACGCCGGCGGCGACGTACTGGTCGAGTTGCAGCTGATCCCGGAGGCTGTATGAGTACAGGCGATCGGCCCTCGCGGACAGCTCCTGGAAGTAGCCGTGCGGGTCCTCGCGAAGAAGCGACGGCCCGGTCGGAGAGCTGCTGCACGCCCCCAAGGCCAGCACGACCACAACCGCCGGCAGCCTGAGTTTACGGCTCACGATCAGGAATCTTAGCATCGCTCCAGGACCATCAGAACGACCAGACCCCATGGCGGAAGGCGTAGTAGGCCATTGCCTCCCACTCGTACCGGACGTACCAACGGTCGTACGGCGACTGCCACCATCGACGCGGCCTCGAGGGGGACGTCGCCACCGAGGGCAACACGCCGACACGGACAGGCAGGTCTTCAACAGCGTGCCTGAATGTCGCAAGCGACCGCCGGGTGTGATACGGAGACGTGACGACGAGAACGCTGCGCAACCGGTGTGCCCGAAGATACTCAGCGACCGCAGCGGCCTCTCCATAGGTCCCGCCAATCCTCAGGGGAAGGACCTGCACCCGCCGGGACGGCACGCCCGCGCGCGCAAGCCTGCGCACGCGATTGCCACAATCGTGGCAGTTGAAGCCGTTGACGACGTCCGGCAAGGTCAGCAGCACGGTTGAGGCGGGGTATCTCCTCGCGAGATCGGCTGTCAGCGGAAGACGCTCCCATTCATGGCTGGCCAGGGACACGATGACATCAGGGTCTTCGATGGGGACACTGCGCACGAGCAGCGTGCCGGCCACCGAGAGCATCCCGAGCAGACAAGCGGCCAGGAGGCCAGCGGCCACGGCGGCGATGAGGGGGCCTGGACGCGTCCACCGCGACGGGCGGCTCGACCTAAGGCGAAGGCGCATCGTCGACGGCCGCTCTTGCGAGCATGATGCGCTCCCACGTGTGCACAAGCCGCAAGTACTCCTCCCGCCGGGAGGCCGGCAACTGGTCCTCGCGCAGCCAGTCGGAGTCGTGGAAGCGTACGCGCCTGGATCGGAAGTCGTAGATGGTCCGTCCCGAAAGGCGCGCGAATGCAATCTGCTTTGGCCTCCGAATCAGGCCGAGGTACTGAAACACTTCCCGCGCCTGGTCGCGACGCAGTTCGGGCACAGAGGCTTCTCCCTCGAGTCTCAGCGCACCCGACAGCAAGTCCCTGAGATCGGATTGCCCGAACGGCTCGGTGACCTGAACGGCGAGGTTCGCGATCACGAGGGGAATCCGCGTTTGCGCATCGTTCAGGGCGTAGCCATGACCCAGGAACCCTTCGTCGAAGAGGCTCTCGCCATGGTCGCCGAGCACGACAACTCCTGGCTCGCGTCCGGTCGCAGCCCTGACTCGGTCGAGCAGGTCGCCGATGGCGCGATCGACGTTGGCTGCGGTGTTCAGGTACATCTCGCGAAGACGGCTCTCGTTGGCTGGAACGATGTCTGCCTGCGCCAGCGGCTCGTCGCTGACCAACGACTCGATGCCGCGATGCCGATAGGGGAAATGTGTGTCGTGAAAGTTGGCGTACAGGAACAATGGACGGTCGTCGTGCCGACCAGCCAGGAAAGCAGCAACCCGCTCGCTCAGCACCTGATGCGGAACGGCCAGACTGCCGGCCGTCGTGAACGTCGAGTACCGTAGCTCCCTGTCGGATCTCGCATCGTACGCCACGTGTGCGCGGTCGAAACCAACACCCTGCTCATCGCCGCCGTACGATTCGTCCTGCGCGGAGAAGTACGCCACCTGGTATCCACGCGTTGCGAAGTCGTCGACGAGTGTCCGGTTCCCACGAACGTCCGCGGTGCTGCCAGTGAACACGTGTCGCCGCGACTGAATGGTGTAGCCATTGTGGGAGAAGGCCACCGCTGAGACCCCACCCGCCGCTAGGCTGTCCAGGACGGGAGTGACCGCATGCCCGTTCACTTGAGCGCCCAGCGCGTCTGCCCTGAAACTCTCCAGCATGATGAGCACCACGTCGGGCTGCGCAGTCCCCGGCGCACCACCTGTTGGCCCGGTGGGCTCCCGATACGGAGGGAGTCCCGCGGGAAGGTCGCCACCCACGCCGTCCTCGTCCACACCGTTCCCGGGAACCTCCACGGCATACGGTCGCACACGGGCGTCGAACAGGTCAGGATCGTCGGGGCGCCCCAGAAGACCGTAGCCGTCCCCGTCTATGTCGGACAGGCGAGTGACCACGGCGCCGAGCCAGCGACCAGAGGGCTTTCGGCCCAGCCCATTGTCGAGCACGTCACTCGAGCCCCGAAGGGCCGCGGTGGCCCCGGTGGCCGCGCAAAGAAGCAGGATGGGCCATAACGCGAAGCTCAGTCGCCAATACCACGGCGCAGGAGTGCGCAAGAAGGCACCACGACGGTACAAGGTCCACAGTGCGGCGAGGGTCATCGCCGCGCCCGCGAGTCCTGCCAGCAGGAGCCTGACAACGTGAGCCCAGGAAACCGCGACGAACTCCTGCGTGCTCCGTCCCGTCAGGTCGAACATCAGGCCCAGGTCGAATGCGTCCCCCAGATACGAGGCGATCTCGTAGGTGACGAAATCCCAGAGCAACAGTGGGCAAACGGAAAGGCACAGCGTCCCGAGCAGAGCAGTCGCCCGGGGGAGTCGCCACCAGCCGGCCAGGAGGAGCAAGGGCGCGGCGACGACGCCGATCACCCCGGCGTCGGCCAGAAGGCCTCCGAAGAGAAAGCCCGCCACTTGAACCGGGGACGTCAGAAAGTCCTCCGCGAGGAACCCGCCCGTGAAATAGGAGCGTCGATACTGGAGCAGAACGGCTTCGACCAGGGTCGTGAACGTCGCCGCGACCAGCGTCACCGCCAGCCATGCATTCCGTAACGACACACCCGCAGCTGCGAGACCAGCTGGAGGTGCATCTCCGGACGCTCTGTCGCTCGACGCCATCTCCCTCAGCGGGCGGCCTCGGATGATCCCTGGACGAACCGGTCCACGGCCTCGAACAGCACAGCAGCAGCGGAAAGCGACTCGGGCTCGGCGGCACCCGACTCGCTCACGCTCAGGTCGTCTACGAAGAAGAGCGTCATTGGCTTCCTGCCACTGACGAGCAACTCGGCCGCGATGCGGAGCTGGAACGGGATGGGGTTTTCGACGAACCGCTCGTCGTAGTGCAGGACGTACATCGCTACAGACCCGCCGAGCCGGTCGGTGTAGAGCATGTGCACGGGCACGTCGGGTCGCTGCGGGAAGTGGCGTACCTCGCTGCGGACGTAGTCGGTGCCGTAGGCCACGGCAAGCTCCGGATGGTGATACAGGCTCTTCGGATCGTAGGAGCGCACGACGGTGAGGCGGACCTGATCGCGGCCGTCCGCGTAGATGCGCTCGGTCCAGTCTGGGCTCTCGAAGCGCCGTTGTCCCCAGGTGGCATTCCGGCCTGAGGGCGTTGATGTGTAGCCCGCCAGCGCCTCGGGGATGGCGGTCGTCGATCGGCCATCCACCACGGCGGAATCGCTGTAGCTATGAATGAAGGTCGGCACGAGCGCGATGGCGAGCAGCGCGCAGATGGCGGGCGCGAACCGGGAGGACATCATGCGCGTGCTCCCTCCGAAGAACGGGACGTCGGGGCGGCATCGCCCCCCAGCCAGAAGATGATGGGCAGCGCCAGGGCGAACGTGAGCATGCCGCTCAGCGGGTGCACGAAGGTGTCGAGAATGGCGTCCCCGCGCCAGACCACCAGCAGCACGAGCGCGATCACGCGGAGCCAGTTGGCCAGGATCGCCAGCGGTGCGGCCGCCAGCAGCACGAGCGCACGGCGTCCGGTGCCGCGGGCGGTGTAGGCGGTGAGCATGGCGACGGCAATCGCGGCATAGAGCGTCGAGAATCCACTGCAGGCGTCGGCCACCTGCAGCGCGCCACCGGACAGGTGAAGCGTCGTCCCTTCCACGAACACGGGGATGCCGAACATCGGGACGACCGATGACGTGGCGGCCGTCGTGAGCAGGCGCAACTGCATGTGCACCTGCTCGGTCATGCCAAGCGGAATGGGCAGCGACAGGGCCAGGAACGCCAATGGAAACAGGATGGCCTTCGTCCGTTCCATCCCCAGCGTGAGCAGGGCCAGGCCAGGCAGCGCCACCACGATGGAGCCTGCGGCCAGGAGTTCCGTGTGAATGCCCGCGTCGAGCGCATGTAGCGCGAGCGCCGGCACCAGCAGGACGAAGCCCCACGCGCTCGAAGTGCGTGGCCGGCCCGCAAACGGACGTAGCTCCTGGTACACGAAGTAGGCCACCACGAAGGGGATCAGCAGCCCGTGGGCGTGATGCCAGACGCTCAGCGTCCAGCGTTCGTAGAGCCAGCCGATGGTGGGTGCCCAGAGCACGAGCAGCTCGAGCAGGGCCAGGCCGAGCACTACGCGCCGCCAGCCACCGACGCGTTCATCACTCGCCACCGCCACAGCCGCTTCAACCGCTGGGGCTCCCACACGGGACGCTACCTCGCCCGTGCCCGATCCGAACGCGCGCGTGTCGTTCATGTCAACTGCTCCGCCGTCGGTCGGTCACGGGCCTGCTCACAGCGTCGCTCAGAGCGCATCGAGCGCACGCCGCGCCTCCGCCAGATTGGGCTGGAGCTTGAGCGCCGTCTGCAGGGCCTCGCGCGCCCGCTGGGTGTCGCCCGCTTTGAGGTGCGCGAGCCCCAGGTGATGGTAGTAGAGCCCGTTGCCAGGATCCTTGGTGACGCTGTCCTGGAACCGCGGAATCGCCAGGGCCGGCAACTCCTTCTTGTAGTACACCCACCCGAGGGTGTCGATCACCTCGGCCCGGTCGGGCAGTGTCTCGAGCGCCGTCTGCGCCAGGGCCTGGGCCTCGTCGAGGTTTTCCCCCGCGTCGGCGTACAGCCACGCGAGGTTGTTGGCCGGGACGGCGGCCTTCGGGTTCACCTCGAGGATGGCCTGGTACCGGGCCTTCGCGTCGTCGAGCCGGCCCTGGGCCTCGAAGATCATCGCCACCATCGTCGGCGCGGCCACGTCGGTCGGCCGGCGACGGGCCAGCTCCTCGAACTCCGTACGGGCCTGATCGAGTTTGCCTTGCGTGACGTAGACCTGCCCGAGCATCGCGTATGCGGTGGTCCGGGTTGCATCGAGTTCGATGACGCGCCGCAGCGACTGCTCCGCCTTGGGCAGATCGTTCTGCGCCATGTACACGCGAGCCGCAAGCTCGAGCAGGCCGGTGTGGTCCGGCTGCTGCGCCAGGCCGGCTTCCACACGCGCGCGGGCGGCATCGGGTCGGCGCTGCACGACGTCGATGGTCGTCAGCCCGGTCAGGGCGTCCACCGACAGGGCGTCGAGCTTCAACGCGCGCTCATAGGCGGCCCTCGCGCCGTTGAGATCCTGGGTGGCGAGCTTCAGCCGACCGTCGAGCGCGTGTGCCGCAGCGGCGTTGGGATAGGCCTTGAGAAGGGTCGCCACTTCCGGCGCGGCGGCCCGGAAGTCCCGTCGGGCGATGAGCCCGAGGGCCAGGCTCAGACGGGCGTCGCCGCTGTCGGGCGCCGCGGTCAGCGCCTGCTGGGCCAGCTGCACGGCCGTCTCGGCATCACCGCGCACGAGATTCACGCGCGACAGCTGCAATTGCGCGAGCGACGCATTGGGATTGATCCGCAGCACCTCGTTGAAGCTGCCTGCAGCGGCGTCGAAATCGCGCAGGCTGGCCTGCACCTGGCCGAGCACGTAGTGCGCGGCAATGGCCTCAGGGTCGGCCTTCACGGCGCGCTGGGCCTGGGCGAGTGCCTCGTCCTGCTTCCCTTCCGCCAGCAGCCACTGGGCCTTGGTCACGTTGGCCGGCGCATTGTTCGGATCGCGATCGAGCAGCGCATCCAGCATGCGGTGGGCCGCTGCGGTCTGGTTCGCTGCATACTCGATCTGCGCCAGGCGCATCTCCGCGGTGGACGCCACCGCCGGCGTCGCCGTCAGGGCCTGCAGGATGGGACGGGCGTCGTTGGGGCGAGCCAGGGCCAGGTAGTAGTCGGCGAGCGCGAGGCGCGCCTCCGGCGTGGCCGTCGTCTCGACCAGGCGAGTGAGGTAGGGCTCGGCTTCCGGCGCCCGGTTGGAAGCCATGAGGAACGCCGCGAGCATGCGGTTGGCCAGCGCGTGCGTGGGCTGGAGCGCAAGGGCTCCCTCGATCGTGGTTTCCGCGGAGGCTGGTTCGCCGGCGGCCCAGTAGAAGTTTGCGAGCGCGAGCCGGGCATCCACCGACGACGGATCCACCTCCACGGCCTTCTCGAAGGCTTCCCGCGCGCTCTCGCGCTGTCCTTGCGCCAGCCGGAAAACGGCGAGGTTGGAATACGTCAGGCCGCGCGTGGGGTCCAGGGCGATGGCTTCCTCGATCTCCGCCACGGCACCGTCCAGGTCCTTGAGCCCCGCCAGCGCATTGCCGACGATGAGCTGCGCCTCGACGTTCGCGGGATCCCGCTCCACCAGCCGCTCGGCGATCGTCCGTGCGCGTTCGAACTCGCCCGCCATCAGCAGGACGCCTGCGGCGCGCTGCTGCGCCTCGACGTTGTCGGGCAGCAGCTCGGCGGCCCGGACGTACTCGACCGCGGCACGCTGCGCGTCGCCGGTGCGGGCGAGCGCATCGGCCATCTTCAGCCGGGCCTCGCCGAAGCGGGCGTCGCGCTGGATGGCGTTGCGATACTCGACGATGGCGTCGGCGAACCGGCCCTCATCGAAGTACCGGTTGCCGCTCTCGAAGAAGCGGGCCTTCTCGGCTTCCGGATCCGAGCACCCCACCAGCCCGAGCACGAGCAGCGTGGGCACGAGCAGCCGGGGCACGAGCAGTCTGGTGCGCATCCGAAATCCCCCTGACAGCGATGGCGACTGGCGCGACGAGGCTAACGGAGCGAGGCGAGGCGCTGCCTGGCCTCCTCGGCCTGCTCGAACGACGGATCGAGTGTCAGCGCCCGCTGCAGCGACGCCCGGGCACCGGCCTGGTCGCCCGACTCGCTCTGGGCCACCCCGAGATGGTAGCTGTACACCGCGTTCGACGGATCGGCCGCCACCGCCTGGCGCAGCGGATCGACCGCCAGGCCGGCCAGGTTGCGCTTGTAGTAGATCCACCCGAGCGTGTCGTTGACGTCTGGATCCTCCGGCGCGGCCGCCTTGGCGGTCTGCGCCATGGTCAGCGCCTGGTCGAGATCCTGCCCCTGTTCGGCCAGCATGAACGCCAGGTTGTTGTTGGCCAGCGGGTTGCGGGAATCCAGCGCCAGGGCCGCCTCGTAGTACCGCCGCGCGTCGTCGAGCCGACCCTGGGCATGGTGAATCCTGGCCACCATGAGCTGGGGCCCGATCTCGGTGGGCCGCGACCGGCCGAGCGCCTCGTATTCCTGACGCGCCGCGTCCAGCTTGTTCTGCCGGACGAGCACACGGCCGAGTTCGTCGTAGGCGGTCATCGAACCCGGATCCTGTTCGATCGCGCGCCGCAGCACCTGCTCGGCCCTCGCCGCGTCGCCCGCGGCCGCGTAGGCCCGTCCGGCAACCACGAGCACCCGGGCATCGTCGGGCGCCTGGTCGAGCGCGGCCTGCACGCGGGCCAGGGCCGGGGC
>JABFRY010000118.1 GCA_013140955.1 Acidobacteriota bacterium | reverse complement strand
CCTCGGCCAGATCCAGCAGCGCCAGAACGCGCCGCATCCGGCGCGTTCTGGCGCTGCTGGATCTGGCCGAGGAGTGTAAGGGCCTCGGGCTGCTCCGGATCGACGGCCAGAATCCGCTGGATGTCGGTGGACGACTGCGTCATGTCTCCGTTCGCGAAACGGGCAGCGGCGAGGACGAACACGGCCTGCCCGTTGGCCGGCTGGCTCTGCACCGCCTCCTGCGCATACTGCAGCCCCTGCTGTCGCTCGCCCATGGCGAGGCTGACGCGCGCCAGCTGAATCTTGGCATCTACCGCCGCGGGATCGACCCGGAGCGCCTCGAGGAACGCTTCCCGCGCCGCCGTCCGATCCCCCTGCGCCAGGCGAACGGACCCGAACACATGGTGCGCGTCGGCGGAGCGGGCATCGGCATCGATGGCGGCCTGCGCGGCGACGAGCGCATCGTCGAAGCGCTTCTCGGCCAGCAGCCACTGGGCCTTGAGCACCCGGATCTGCGGGTTGGTCACGTCGCCGGCAATGGCTTCATCCAGCAGGGCGTACGCCCGGTCCATCCGGCCGGCCTCGTACTCGATGCCGGCGAGCCTGGCCTTGGCGGCCGCGGCGGTGTCGGGGTTCGCGGCCAGCGGCTGGAGCACGGCCGACGCTTCGGCCTGACGCTTCTGGGACACGTAGTAGTCGGCCAGGCGCAGCCGCGCGAGCGGGTCGTCCGACGCGTCAGCGGCCGCCTGCAGCGGGGCCTCGGCTTCGGTCGGGCGTCCGGTGGCAAGGAACAGCCCCGCCAGCGCCTGATTGGCCTCGACGCTCTTGGGATCAACGCGCAGGGCCTCCTGCACGGAGCGCTCGGCCTCGTCCACGCGCCCAGTGAGCCAGAGGAAGTTCGCGAGCGAGATATGGGCCGGCACCGCCTGGGGATTCACCGCCACAGCCTGCCGGAAGGCGGCTTCCGCCTCCTCCCGATTTCCACGAACGGCCTGCAGACGGCCCAGGTTGACAAACGCGGTCCCACGGGTGGGGTCGAGCTCCACTGCCGTCTCGAGTGCGGCAAGGGCACCGTCCAGGTCGCTGAGGCCGGCCGTCGCAAACCCGCGCAGCATGTGCGCATCGACGTTGTCGGGCTCCCGCTGGATGACGCGTTCGACGCGGGACCGGGCGTCCTCGAACTGGCCCGAGGCCAGGAGGGCGCGCGAGGCATCGAGCTGAGCCCCCATGTTGTCGGGCAGCAGGTCTGCGGCCCGGACGAACTCCCGCAGCGCCGCCTCCTGGTTCCCAAGCTCCATGTAGGAGCGGGCCAGTTTGTACCGGAGGTCCCCGTTCAACTCGTTGCCCTCGAGGGCGTTGCGGAACTGCACCACCGCTTCGCGGTACTGCCCCTCCTCGAAAAGCCTGTTGCCATCGGCCAGGTAGTCGGCCGAACTCTGGCCGCACGCCCCGATCGTCAAGAGGGCTAGGAGCAGGAGGGCGGGCCGACGGTTAGGTGCTGCAGGCATCTCAGAATCGCTCCACTTTCATGCTTATCGTTGCGCGCGAGCCATTTCACTACGCGCCATCCCCCTGCGTCGCGCGTCTGAACCGGCCAGTTGGGCCAGACGCAGCGCGGACGGCGGGGCGGCAGACTCCGAGAAGCCCAGCAAGGAGCTGGCCAAATAGCGTGGGAAAGGACGGGAAGAACGAGGCGCGGAAGGAGGCGGGTGCGCAGGTTCGCGTCCCGGGGGCCGACAGGGAGCCAGAATTACGGGACATTAGTCGTTCGGTTTGCTGACTATGGTCTCCCCGTTTGGAGCTGACTCGCCTGCTCGGTGCCGGCCCAGAGCGCATGACCCGGACTGTGGCAGGGCGAGCAGACTGACCCCAAATGAAGAGCGGCGCCGGGGTCGTAACCCCGGCGCCGCTGACTTCAGGACTTGCTGAAAGCGTGGCTTAGTTCTGAGCGGTCCGACGGCGACGGCTGGCGACACCAAGGCCGAGCAGCCCGATCCCGAAGAGCGCCAGCGTGGCCGGCTCGGGAACGTTGATGTTCGCGTCGAAGCTGCTCTGAGCCGCCTGCGCGTGGGTGAGCGTCACCCGCTGCGTCAGCGAGTACGGCGTCACGCCCGGCGCGGGGCCGACCACCGTGCCGTTGCCGGCGAGCGAGCCGATGAGGTTGGCCGCCACGAACTCGCCGTTGCCGAGATCGTAGAACGCCTCATACAGGATGCTCGCGCCCGGGCCCAGCAGCGGACCGAGGCCCAGAATGAACGCCGGCGTGGCGTTCATCCAGTCGGTGTCGGTGAACTCGATCACGAGCGTGCCAGCGGCCGTCGAGCGGTTCACCGAGTTGAGGTGCATGAGTTCCGGCAGGGCATTCACCGGCTTGGACGAGCCCGTGGCCACGTTCAGATTCCACACACCGAGCGTGCCGATCCAGGTGATGTCGCCGACCGCTCCGGCCGATGCATCGCCCGCGCCCTCGTCCGTGATGGTGACGCTGTTGCCGGCGCCATCATCGAGACGGAGCTTGGCCGCCGCCGAAGCGGGGCTCGGGGTCGCCATGACCCCTGCGAGCAGGAGGATGCCGAGCAGTCCCACCCGCGTTACGAAGTTCCTATACGCTCTCATTTACTCTCCACCTTTCGTCGTCTTGATAGACCACGTGAATTGCCGTTCGGCCATTCGCGGATTGGCCGACGCCAATTCCACGCTTGTATCACGACAGCACACCCGAAGTCGGCTTTCGATGAGCAAGATACCTACCATCGAGAGCCGAAGCGCCGAAAAACCCACAAGCCCCTCGAGTACAGCACTTTAAGCGAGTCAGCCTATTCCCGGTCAAAGAGCCAAAGTCCTCGATTAAAGCGACTTTGGTTATCCCAATGGGCCAGCTCAGAGCCTTTGCACTATCGCTCCCGACCCATTCATCCGAGGGGCTGGTCTTCGGCAACCATCCCGGGACACGCCGACCACTACAGCAGCATCGGTGCCAGCTTCTTTGGAAGGACGAATTCACGGATTCCTTAGGGATTCCAGGCCGGCAACAGGAACGTCGCGAGGAATGTTCGGCCGGTCGAGAGACTTTGTTCGGACTGCGCTCCGAGTTCAACCCGCAGGGCTCGGGCCGGAGCCAGGCGCGGCCGAGGCCACACAGGTTCAGCGGAGGCCGCCTGAGCTCGCGGGTGCGCCAGGTGCATACGAGAGCCAACGCGTGCACTCGGTACGAACTGGAGCCCCCACGTGCGCGGCGGGCTCGGGGAGAAGCGCTCGCATAGCTGGGGGCGTGGCGGCGCGCGCAGTGACCGATAATCGGTGCATCGCATGTCCAGACCCTACCGCGTCCTCAGCATCGTCGGCGCCCGCCCCAATTTCATGAAGGTGGCGCCCATCGTCGCCGAACTCGGGCGTCATCCAGACACGTTCACGTCCCGAATCGTCCACACGGGACAGCACTACGACGAAAAGCTGTCCAAGGTGTTCTTCGAAGACCTGGGCATTCCGCGGCCCGATGTGAATCTCAATGTCGGCTCGGGCAGTCACGCGCAGCAGACGGCTGCCGTGATGGCGGCCTTCGAGCCGGTACTGCTCGAGCACGCGCCGGATGTCGTGCTCGTCGTCGGCGACGTCAACTCCACCATCGCCTGTGCACTGGTGGCCACCAAGCTGGGCGTCACCGTGGCGCACGTGGAGGCGGGCCTGCGCAGCCGCGATCGCTCGATGCCAGAAGAAGTCAACCGCGTCCTCACCGACCAGATCTCCGACCTGCTCTTCACGACGGAGGAGTCGGCCGCCGACAACCTGGTGCGGGAAGGCATCGCCAGGGAGTCGGTGCACTTCGTCGGCAACGTGATGATCGACACGCTCCTGCAGCACCGCGACAAGGCCCGCGCCCTCGACACCCCGCGCCGCAACGGGCTGTCGGCGAAGGCCTACGGCCTGCTGACCCTGCACCGGCCCAGCAACGTGGACGACCCGGCAGCCTTCGAGCAGCTGCTGTCGGCTCTGTCCGAGATCGCCCGGGACGTCCCCATCGTGTTTCCGGTCCATCCCCGCACACGGCCCCGGGTGGCGTCTTCGCCACTCGCGACGGCGATGGTCGCCGATGGGCGGCTGCGGCTGCTCGAACCGCTGCCGTACCTCGAGTTCGTGGGCCTGATGGAATCGAGTGCGGTAGTGCTGACCGATTCGGGCGGCATCCAGGAGGAGACGACGATTCTCGGTGTGCCGTGCCTGACGTTGCGCGAGAACACCGAACGGCCGGTAACCATCACCCACGGCACGAACCACCTCGTCGGCACGAGCCCGGAGCGCATCCTCGCCAGCTGGCGCGGACTCGACCGCACGGCGGCCGCGCCACCGCCGCCGCCGTTGTGGGACGGCCGGGCTGCCGTGCGCATCGTGGAGGTGCTCCGCCAGCAGTCTTCGTGAACCGGCGACCGGGGGTGGCCCCTGCCACTCCCCGGGACGCCTGTTCGCGGCTGCGCGGCTACGGAAAGACGGCGGCCGCCTCGTTCGAGCAGGCGCTGCCATCGAGGCTGCAGATACGGAATCGATACGTCGCCGGCACCCCGAAGGAGACCGGCAGCACCTGGGTGCCGTCGTTGGCGGTCGTGCCGAAGAGCGCGCCGTCTCGCCACACGCGCACCTTCGTGGAGGCGACGCCCGACCACACCAGCTCCACCTTCCACTTCTTCGCCTGCTGGATCACTCTGACGGAGAGCGCGGGCTCGTCCTCAGGCGTCCCCGGGTCGTCTGCCGTGACCGTCACGTTCACGCTCGCTGACCCGGTGCGCCCTCCAGAGTCCGTCACCGCCGCCGTGATCGTGTGCACCCCTGGCGACAGGGTCCTGGAGAAACTGTTGCCCGACCCGATCGGCCCGACGAGGCTCGACGTCCACACCAGGCTTGCGCTGAGCGTGCCGTCTTCGGGATCGGTGGCCGTTCCGCTGAAGGTGAGAGGCGTGGACTCGGTGGCGGTAGCCGACGCGCCGGGCGAGGCAATGCTCACCGAGGGCGCCGCGTTCGAGGCCACGGCGGAGTAGAGCGCCTGCGCCCCGGCCTTGTCGTCGTCCGCGAGCGTCCGGAACGCCGTCGAGCAGAGGCTGTAGCTGGGATACATGGAGGCGCCGCTCGTCGACGAGTGCCCGAGGCCCAGGGCGTGCCCGAACTCGTGGACCGCGATGTCCTCGATGTACGCGCCACCAGAGCCACTGCAGCCCGTGGTGCCGGTGAAGAAGCGGAAGCCGCCGTCCCAGAACACGATATCGGCGTCCACGAGCGCACCGTTGTTCGACCACCACGAATAGGTGGTGGCAAGGGTGGATCCGTTGCTGACGTTCCTGAACAGCACGACGTTGCGGCCGTCGTACCCCGTGGTGGTGTCGCCGACGCGCCCCCCGTACTCGAAACGAAACGCGCTGCCCGACTGCTCGTTCCAGGCTGCCATCCCTGCCTGCAAGGCCGCCTCGGCGGCACCCGACGACACGTCGGCGTTGGCGGGATTCACGAAGAACGTGGCCGTGCCCTGCGCCCACCGGGCATAGGTGGTGTACCCCGGCACCGTCACCACGGCCAGCGCGACAGCTGCAGCCGCGGCCACGCCCGTCCAGAGCCGGCGACTCATCGTGCACCACCCTGGCGGCCGGCGCCGCGCGCGCGGGTGCGCAGTTCGTCCAGCGACAGGCCCATCCGGCCGAGGCGGCCTTGCAGGC
>JABFRY010000140.1 GCA_013140955.1 Acidobacteriota bacterium | reverse complement strand
CGAGGTGGACGACCGGGTCGTCGTGCTCGGCGGGGATCAGACGCTGAGCGATCCGGCGTTCGTGGGCTTCGCGCGCAACGCCGACCTTCTGGTCCTGCACCTGGCGCTGTCGCCGGCCGCGGCCCCTCCATCACCGCTCCTCGCGCTGCACGCCACGCCCGAGGCGGTCGGGAAGGCGGCCGAGGCATCGGGCGCCCGAGGGCTCGTGCTGAGCCACGTGGTGGAACCGAGGGCCGGGGATCCGGCGGCAGCGGTGTTCTCATCCGCTGACCGCGACACCCTCGTGGCGAGCGCACAGGCCGTGCGGCGCAGCTACCTGGGACAGATCACGGTCGCCGAAGACCTGCAGTGCATCGTCCTGCAGTAGCCCTTCACCGCGACGCGCTCCGTACCGCACGCACCGAAGACGCCGTACGCGCCGAGGGCCAGGATTGCTCCCGGCCCCCGTGTCACGATCGCGAACGCGGTACGACGATCTACCAGCGTGCTTCGCCGCGCTGACGCCCGCCGCCGCGCGAGTACCCGCCGCCGCCACCGCCGCCACCGCTGCGGCGCTCCTGCGGCTTGGCCTCGTTGACGGTCAGACGCCGACCGTCGAACTCCTGCTGATCCAGCGATGAGCAGGCCTCGCGGGCCTGTGCCTCGTCGGGCATCTCCACGAAGCCGAAGCCGCGCGAGCGGCCCGTCATCTGGTCGCGAATCAGGTGAACGGATTCGACGGGGCCGATGGTCGAGAAGATTTCTTCGACCCGGGCCTCGTCGGCATTGAACGAGAGGTTGCCAACGTAGAGTCTCATTGCACGGTCCTTCTGAAGGGTTGGAGGCAGCTGGCTTGGGAACTTCTGGAGCGTGCAACGGAAGGCTGACGCAGGCAGAACAAACTAGGCAGGATCCAACGTGACGCTCGAACTATACCATGCCGGCCCGAACAGCCCGATGGCCGCCGGGCAGTCGCGGGCGCGGATGGTCGTGGCGTCGGGGCGTGTGCGGAGCTCAGCTCGTCGGCGTGCCGGCCCGAGCCGCGTCGCCAAGCCCGGCGGCCGCGAGCTCGTCGGTTGTGGCAGTGCCCGGAACGCCAGGCGCCCCCTCACGAGCCACGAGTCCATCACGGACTTCGCGCTGGGCGGTCATCGTCGCCTTCTGTCCGATGGAGGGCACACGGGCGACCGAGCCCGCCATCAACTGGTGCGCGCGCAGCGAGGCGACGACCACGAATTCGTAGGCGCCCATCTGGGGTGGTCTGATCAGCATGCGTTCTCCCGGGAGGGGCGTGCGCACGGGCGCACGCCGATTGACAGAATCGCTGCCGCGCGCGGGTGTCGAGGGCCGGTCATCGGTACCTCGAGTCGCGCAGGCGGACCGGATTCCAGACTTCCCCGCACGCGCTGCACCGCCAGTAGCTCGCCTCGCTCACGACCTTGCCGGTCGAGGCGATGTCGCTCGACCCGCAGAACGGGCAGTGGCTGTGTGGCGCGTTGGGCGGTGGGCCGTGGGGCAGTGGCAGGTGCACGGATTCCTCTGGACCGGCCATGATGAGGAACCCGCCATATTGCGGGAAGACTCAGAACAGCTCGCTGCACAGTATCACGCCCGGTCACCGCAGGCCGCGGGCGGGCCCGGACGTGCCCTTCCCCGGGGCATCGTGTCCCTGCGCGTGGTGCGCGCCGCAGGCGCCTCCTGCTGGATTTGGTCGGTGAATGTCCGGGTGGGTGCCCGGAATTGTTCGCACCCCGCGTAGTCCGTCGCCCGACGACGGGAGGGCGGGACGATTGGGCTGCCTCGGGAATCCTCACTTCTTGGGGTTGGAACCGAACGTGCACAGCGGCCAGCATGCACCGCGGCAGTCCGCCGCGGACGTGTCCGCTGACAGCCTACACAGCTATGGTGACGTTGCCAGATCGTGTGCCGCGCGGCCTCGCTCTATACTGCGGCGTGCTCAGCAAGCTGCTCGTGATCGACGACGATCACGCAGATTGTCGCTTGGTTGCGGCCGCATTCGAGCGGGATGGCTGGGCCGTCACCGCCGCGCACGACGCGGCATCCGGTCTCGCACGGGCGATATCGATGAGCCCGGACGTCGTGCTCCTCGACCTGAAGCTGCCCGATCGCGACGGCCTCGACCTGCTCGAACAGTTGCTCCGCGACGTCCCCGGCGTGCCCGTCATCATGATGACCGCGTGGCGCGACGTGAAGACCGCGGTGCGCGCCCTGCAGCTGGGTGCCTTCGATTACCTGAGCAAACCCGTGGACATGGACGAGCTCGTCGTGGTGGTGCGGCGCGCCCATCGCAACCGTACCCTCCAGTCGGAAGTGGACGAGCTGCGCAGCCGGCTGGCGCGCGACGAAGCCGAATCCCTGATGGCGCAGATGGGACCCAGCCCGCAGACCACCGAGGTGCTGGCGCAGGTGGGCCTGGTCGCCGCGTCCGACTTCTGCGTCCTCATCCAGGGTGAAACGGGCGCCGGCAAGGAGCTGGTCGCCGAGGGCATCCACCGGCAGAGCCACAGGCGCGCGCATCCGTTCGTGGCGCTCGACTGCGGTGCCATCCCGGAGGCGCTGCTCGAGTCGGAGCTGTTCGGGCACGAGCGGGGCGCGTTCACCGGAGCAGACCGGCGCCAGGGCGGACAGTTCCTGCAGGCCGACGGCGGCACGTGCTTCCTCGACGAGGTGGGGAATCTCCCCCTCAGCCTGCAGGCGAAGCTGCTTCGTGTGCTCGAGTCGAAGCAGGTGCGGCCCCTGGGCGCGCAGCGATCACTCCCGATCGACGTCCGGTTCCTCGCGGCGACCAACCATGATCTCCCCGCCCGCGTGCGGGAGGGGTTGTTTCGCGCAGACCTCTACTTCCGGCTCGCGCAGTACACCGTCACGCTGCCGCCCCTGCGCAAGCGCAAGGCCGACATTCCCCACCTGGCGATCAGGTTCCTGCAGGAGGCCGCCATCGAACTGCGACGCCCGGTCCTCGCGTTCGGGCCCGGTGCGCTGGACGGGTTGCTGACCTACTCCTGGCCGGGCAACGTGCGGGAACTGCGGAACGTCGTCCGTCAGGCGGTGCTCGAGAGCCGCGACGATCTCGAGGTGTCGCGCGAGCGGCTCGCGGCCGTGCTCAAGCGCCCGGCGGGCTTCGAGAATCCCGGCGATCCCGCCGTGCTGGCCACCGGCAGCCAGTCGCTCCGGCAGATCGCGGACGACGCGGCCCGGCGCGCCGAACGGCTCGCGATCTGCGAGGTGCTGCAGTCCACGGGCGGGAACAAGAGCCGGGCGGCCCGGGTGCTGCGGACCGACTACAAGACCCTGCACCTCAAGATGCGCCACCTCGGCATCCGGGCGAGCGACTTCCGGGCCTGACGCGTCGCCGCGTCAGTGCGACACGTCCACCGCCAGCACTTCCCGCAGCTTGCGCGCGATCACGGCCGGCGTGAATGGCTTCTGGATGAACCGCTCGCCCGTGCCCATCTGGCGGTCCCGGAAGACGGAGTGCTCCGTGTAGCCCGACATGTAGAGCACGCGCGGCCGTCCCCCCGCCTCTCGCAGGCGCGCCACGAGATCGGGCCCGGTGCCGTCCGGCAGCACCACGTCGGTCAGCACCAGGTCCACCCGCACGCCCTCGGCGCCGTAGAGCGCGGCGGCCTGGCCCACGCTGCCGGCTGCCAGCACGGTGTATCCCAGTCGCTCGAGGATGCGGCGGATCGTCCGCTGCAGCAGGCCGTCGTCCTCGACGAGCAGGACCGTCTCGTGTGCGGACGCCGTCTGCTCCGCCGGTTCCACCGCCGGCATCAGCTGCGGCAGGCCGCTGCGGTCCCGCGGCAGGTAGACCTTGAAGACCGTTCCGCGGTGCGGTTCGCTGTACACCCAGATGTAGCCGCCGCTCTGCTTCACGATGCCGTAGCAGGTCGAGAGGCCGAGGCCGGTGCCGCGGCCGCGCTCCTTGGTGGTGAAGAACGGCTCGAACACCCGGCGGGCGGTCTGTGCATCCATCCCGCAGCCGGTGTCGCTCACCGTGACGAGCACGTAGCGACCAGGCACGACCGACGTGTGCCCGGCCGCGTACGCCGCGTCGAGGTGGGCGTTCGACGTCTCGATGGTGAGTGTGCCGCCGTCCGGCATCGCGTCGCGAGCGTTCACCGCGAGGTTCATCAGCACCTGCTCGATCTGGCCGGCGTCCACGCGGACGGGTTCGAGCCCCTCCGCGAGCCGCACCTGGACATCGATACGTTCGCCCGCCGCCCGGCGGAGCACGCGGTCCAGGGAGCGCACGACGTCGTTGAGGTCGAGCGTCCGGGGCTCGAGGACCTGCCGGCGGCTGAAGGCCAGGAGCTGCCGGGTCAGCGTGGCCGCCCGCTCGGCGGCGTCCACCACGGCGCCGGCGTCCGCCGCGCGCGCGTCGCCGCCCGGGAGCGAGTCCCGAAGGGTCTGCCCAGCGCCCAGGATGACCGACAGCAGGTTGTTGAAGTCGTGGGCGATGCCGGCGGTGAGTTGCCCGACGGCCTCCATGCGCTGCGACAGCCGCACCTGCTCTTCGAGGCTCTTGCGGGCCGAGATGTCGCTCAGCAGTCCGCCAAGCACGGTGGCGCCGTCCTCCGTACGGCGCGCCGCGCGCACGTGGACCCAGATCCAGCGTCCGTCGGCGTGCTGCACGCGAAATTCGGCGTCCACGAGGGCATGGCCCGCCGTCATGTCACCGAAGGCCTGGGAGACGCGGTCGGCGTCTTCGGCATGCACCCGCGCGAGCAGCGACCCTCCCGGCGCGTGGAGGAGGTCGTCGGGGGCCGTGCCGGTGATCGTCGCGATCTGGGAACTGACGAAGGTGACCGTTCCGTCGGGACTGGCGGTCCACACGACGTCGGGCAGGCTTTCGACCAGCGCGCGGTAGCGATGCTCGCTGCCGGCCAGGTCTCTCTGGGCCTGAGCCACCTCGGTGAGGTCGCGTCCGATGCCCAGCACCACCTTCTCGTTGGCCGTGGTGATGCGCGTGGCCGAGAAATCCATCACCACGGTGGTACCGTCGGCCCGGACCAGGGATACCGGTCCCGTGCTCGGCATCGTCCCCGACGTGACGACGCTCTCGAACAGGGCCAGATAGCCCTCGGCCAGACTCGCCGGGAAGAACTCCTGGATGTGCCGGCCCACCATGGTCGTACGCGGCGCGCCCAGCAGCGCCTCCCACCGCCGGTTCATTTCGAGCACGATGCCCGTCAACGACAGCACCACGATGCCGTCGGTCGCGCTCTCGAGGAGGCTCCGGTAGTACTGCTCGCTGCGTCGCGAGCGCGCCAGCAGCTGGGCGAGCTGCGCCGCGAGCCGCCTGACGTAGGGCTCCGGCCGCCATGCCCCGGTTCCGCTCATGGCGGCGCGCGGGTCCTGCATCAGCGCGCCCAGGACGCGCAGCTCCTCCTCCCAGTCGGGCGATCGCTGGAGGAGCGTCGAGGCGCCAGCCGCGAGCGCCATCTTGTGCGCGTCGTCCCCATCGACGTGCGCGCTCACCAGGACGATCGGCACCTCCGCGAGTGCTGGCTCGGCGCGGAAGACGCCGCACAGGGCGAAGCCGTCGAGCTCCTGCATCATGACGTCGCACACGATGGCGTCCGGCGTGTGCGCCCGGGCTTTGTCGAGCGCCTCGGCGGGCCCGCTGGCGGTGGTGACGCCGTAGCCGGCCGCCGTGAAGCGCGCACGCGCCAGCCGCAGC
>JABFRY010000458.1 GCA_013140955.1 Acidobacteriota bacterium | reverse complement strand
GGCCCAAGCCCCTTCCCTCCCCGGCTGATGACCCGGGACCTAGAAGTCCAGGGTGTAGCTGATCTTCAACAGGCGCGCGTTGAGGATTTCCGTCGGGCGCTGATACGTGGCGAACGACTGCTGAATTGCGATCTGCGCGTTCGAGTTGAGCGCGTTGAACACGTCGAGGCTGACGACCGACCGCGACCGCCCAAACCGCAGCACCTTGCCGAGCCGGATGTCCAGCTCGTTGCGGCGATCGACGTACTCCGTGTACGGCCCCACCAGGCCAATCACCTGGTTCGGCCGGTTGCCGGAGAGCGGACGACCGAGCGTGGAGTTGGCCGCCAGATACGCGTTGGTGGCCACGAAGCCGGGCGCGAGGTCCGTGCCGTTCGTGCTGCGGAACGTGCCCGAGACCTGCAGGTCCACCGTCGGGACCGTGTAGACACCGTACGCCTTGAACTGCGTCAGCCACGGCTCCTGCCGGTCGCAGAAGCTGGCCGAGCGGAGCTGCGCGACGCCATTGGCCGTGCCGCTGGCCTGCGCAGCCGTCAGGCTGAGCATCTCGGGGAGCGCCGAGACGATCTCGCAGTCGTTCTCGGACACGCGACCCGTCGAGAGGCCGGCCTGCACCGTCAGGCCGTTCTGCAGCCGGGCGTTCATCGTGAAGTCCATCCCGTTCCACGTCTCGGTCTGGTTCCCGATCTTGCTCGACAGCGTGTTGTAGTCCTGCACCTGGCCGAACTTGGCCGCGCTCACTTCATACAGGCCGGTGATCGTATTGCCGCCGCCGCCGGGCAGGCGGGCGTCGGTCGGTGCCGTCATGCTGAACTCGGTGAAGTCGGCCGCGCTCACCGCGAGGTTGTCCGTGACGCGGAAGTTGGCCCAGGCGCGGCGGAAGTAGCCCACGTCCACGCCGATGCCGCGCGCCACTTCGTGCGCGACGCTCGTCGAGAGTTCCCAGTTGGTCTGGCGGTTGTTCCAGCCCGAAATGAGGTCCGGGTCGAACGTCGCCGCCGGGGCTGACGAGCCGAAGTTGCGGTTGCTGATGACGCCGCACTCACCGTTCGGGTTGAAGTTCAGCAGGTCGCAATCCGCCACGAAGTTGCGGTTCGCGTCGGTCCACGGGCGGTTGGCCGTGGTCACCATCGCCAGTACCGGGTTCGGGTCGCGGCCGAGGCCGTTGAGCGTCTGTCCGAGCAGGTACTTGTTGAACGACACCTTCACGGCCGTGCGGCCGTCACCCCGGACGTCCCACGCGACGCCGCTCCGGTAGGTGAAGTCCTTCCAGTTGATGTTGTCCGCTGCCGGGAACGTGATGTTGCGGTCGGGACCGTAGGGGTCCGGTCCGAGCGTCTGCTCGGGGAAGCTCGTCTTGAAGAAGTCGAGCCGCGCCGCCAGGCTCACCGTCAGGCGATCGAGCGTCCACCGGTCCTGGCCGTAGAAGCCCAGGTCCCGATCCAGGTTCGTCTCGGCAATGAAGTTCTGCCGCAGCGTGAGCTGGTTGGGCACGCCGTTGTTGAACCGGTAGCTCAAGCCGTTGAGCGTGTACTGGTTCTCCCGCAGGTGGCCGGTCGTGTTGTTCATGCCGAACTTGAACGCGTGCGTGCCGGTCACGTACGACGCCGCTGCCCGGTACGTGAGACTCGGCACCGCGGTGTTGTTGTTGTTGGTCCGCGCCCGGTACGTGAGGTTGTTGCTCTGCTCCGTCACCGAGATCATCTGCGGCACGATGGCTTCCTGCGCCTCGGTCAGCGTGCCCGTGGACGCGCGCTGGTGCATGTCGCCCCACCGCTCGAACAGCATCATGCCGACGGCTTCGAGAAGCAGGCGGTTGGTCACCGGCGAGGTCCACTCCATGTGCTCCTGCTTCAGGTTCGGGAACCGCCGATCGCGGCCCGCCTCGAAGGAGCGCGTGGCGTTGATGTCACTGGGACAGTTGCACCACTTGTCCGCCTTGAACGTGCCGGCGAACTTGTTGCGCGGCGTCGCCTGCCACGTGAGCCGGACGCTGTTGTTGTTCTGCGTGCCATTGGCCACGGCCGGATTGCCCGTGTCCGGCACGTAGAGCCACTCGTTCGGGTTGAACGCGTTGACGTTGAGGAAGATGGGCGCCTCGTTCGCCACGTCGTTGAAGCGCGTGGAGAACCAGAACCACAGCTTGTCGCGCTTGAGCGGCCCACCGAACGACTCGTTCAGGTCGAAGGTGTGCAGCAGCTTGTTCGGCGTGCCGAGACCGGCGTCCTGCAGTTCCTGCGAGAAGTTGTCGCCCTGCATGCTCTCGTTGGCGAAACTCACGAAGGTGGAGTTGGCGAACGTGTTGCCGCCGTCCTTCGGGATGAAGTTCACGCGCACGCCGCCGGTCGGCAGGTCCGCGCCGAGCGACGTCGTGTCCACCGTGACTTCGGCCGCCGACCCGACGTCGGGCGTCTGGCCGCCGATGTTGCCGCCCGCCTGCAGCGTCATCGTGTTCACGCCGTTCACGGTGATGCGCTGGTCGGTGTTGCGGCTGCCGTGCACGCGCACGCTCTGACCCACGTCCTGGATGGCCGAGCCGCCGACATCGTTACCGCCACCGACGGTGGACGGAATCATCCGCGCGAGGCCGAAGTAGTTGCGCGCGCTCGGCAGCGCGTCGATCGTGTCCGCGTTGATGACCGCCTGCTGCGTCAGCGACTGCGTGTCCACGACCGGGGCCTCGCCGGTGACCGTGATGGTCTCCTCGAGCGCGCCCACCCGCATGTCCGCATCCACCGACACCGCCGCCGATCCCGCCAGCGTCACACCGTCGCGCAGCACGGTGTTGAACCCGGGCAGCGTGAACGTCACCGTGTAGGCACCCGGCCGGAGGTCCACGATCTGATACCGGCCGCTGCCGTCGGTGACCACCGTTCGAACTTTCTCAATCAGCACGGGGCTGGCGGCTTCCACCGTCACCCCGGGGAGCACGGCTCCCGACGTGTCTCGCACCGTGCCCGTGATCGATGCCTGCGCAAAGACCAGGGACGGAACGAGGAGGACCGCCGCCCACACGAGGGCGGCGACGAACCTGGAAAGACTCCGCATCGACTTGCCTCCTTGAAGGTGCACACAACCGGCGCCCCAACGGGTGCACGGCGGGCCGGCCCTAGGCAAGTCTCGTACCTGGCGATTTTGCTGGGGTTTGAGTGGGGATCCGCAGAGCTGTCGTGCCAGAACCTTAGGAATCCAAACTAATGGACCAGTTCATGTGCAGACGCTTGGATATGTTGGAGCGCCCAATGGATGGGGTGGCGCGCTCCGACGAGAGTTCTTTGGACGCCCAACGGCCAGAGAACGGAGGGCGAATCTTCCGCGAGCGGACCGGAGCAGGACGCGCGATCCTGGCTTACGGCCTGGCGGGCCGGCCGGAGGAGCGAATCCCCTCCGGCCGGCGTGAGATCTCCCGACTAGAAGTCGAGGGTGTAGCTGATCTTCATCAGGCGGGCGTTCAGGATCTCCTGGGGACGCTGGTAGGAGGCAAACGCCTGGCTGTACTGGATCTGCGCGTTCGAGTTGAGCGCGTTGAAGACATCCAGACTGATGACCGAGCGCGAGCGCCCGAACCGGAGCACCTTGCCGAGCCGGATGTCCAGCTCGTTGCGGCGGTCCGTGTACTCGGCGAACGGCTCGATGAGGCCGATCACTTCGTTCGGCCGGTTGCCGGCGAGCGGCCGACCGAGGGTCGAGTTGGCTGCCAGGTAGGCGTTGGTCGCCACGAAGCCCGGCGCGACGTCCGTGCCGTTGGTGCTGCGGAACGTGCCGGAGAGCTGCACGTCGATGGTCGGCACCGTGTAGACGCCGTACATCTTGAACTGCGACAGCCACGGCTCCTGCCGATCGCAGAAGGCCGCGGACCGCAGCTGGTTCACTCCACCGGGCGTGCCGCTGGCGTTGGCCGCCGTCAGGGTCAGCATCTCGGGCAGCTGCGCCACGATCTCGCAGTCGTTGAACGAGGTGCGCCCGAACGAGTAGCCGCCCTGCAGCGTGAGCCCGTTCTGGAGCCGCGCGTTGACCGCGAAGTCCATCCCGTTCCACACCTCGGTCATGTCGCCGATCTTGCCGGACAGGGTGTTGTAGTCGTTCACCTGGCCGAACTTGGCCGGCACCACGTTGTAGAGGCCGGTCAGCGTGTTGCCGCCCCCGCCCGGCAGCCGGGGATCGCTCGGCGCCGTCATGCTGAACTCGGTGAAGTCGGCCGCGGTCACCGCCAGGTTGTCCGTCACGCGGAAGTTGGCCCAGGCGCGGCGGAAGTAGCCCACGTCCACGCCGATACCGCGCGTCAGTTCATGCGCCACGCTCGTCGACAGCTCCCAGTTGGACTGCCGGTTGTTCCAGCCCGTGATGAGGTCTGGGTCGAACGTGGCCGCCGGCGCAGGCGAGCCGAAGTTCCGGTTGCTCACCACACCGCACTCCCCGTTGGCCTCGAGGTTGAGGATGTCGCAGTCCGGCGTGAAGTTCCGGTTCGCGTCGTTCCACGGCCGATTGACCTGGGTCACCATCGCGAGCACCGGGTTGGGATCACGCCCGAGCGCGTTGAGCGTCTGACCGAGGAGGTACTTGTTGAAGCCCACCTTGATGGCCGTGCGGCCCGTGCCGAACACGTCCCACGCCACACCACTCCGGTAGGTGAAGTCCTTCCAGTTGATGTTGTCCGAGCCGGGGAACTGGATGTTGCGGTTCGGACCCAGGGGATCCGCGCCGAGCGTCTGATCCGGGAAGCTCGTCTTGAAGAAGTCGAGCCGCGCCGCCAAACTCACCGTGAGCCGGTCGAGCGTCAGGCGATCCTGCGCGTAGAACCCGAGGTCCTGATCCAGGTTCGTCTGGGCGCGGAAGTTCTGCCGCATCGTGAGCTGGTTGGGCACGCCGTTGTTGAACCGGTAGCTCAGGCCGTTGAGCACGTACTGGTTCTCATCGAGGTGGCCGGTGGTGTTGTTCATGCCGAACTTGAACGCGTGCGTGCCGGTCACGTAGGACGCGGCCGCGCGGTACGTGAAGCTGGGCACCGCGGTGTTGTTGTAGTTCACCCGCGTCCGGTACGTGAGGTTGTTGCTCTGCTCGGTCACCGAGATGAGCTGCGGGATGATGGCCGCCTGCGCCTCGGTGATGGAACCCGTCGACGCGCGCAGGTGCATGTCTCCCCAGCGCTCGAACAGCATCATGCCGACCGCTTCGAGGAGCAGCCGGTTGGTGACGGGCGACGTCCACTCGGCGTGCTGCTGCATCAGGCGCGGGAACCGCCGGTCGCGGCTGGCCTCGAGGGCACGGGTGGCGCTGATCTGGCTGGGGCAGTTGCACCACTTGTCGGCCTTGAACGTGCCGGCGAACTTGTTCCGCGGCGTCGCCTGCCACGTGAGCCGAACGCTGTTATTGCTCTGCGCCCCCTTGGCCACCGCCGGGCTGCTCGTGTCCGGCACGTACAGCCACTCGTTCACGTTGAACGCGTTGGCATTGAGGAAGATTGGCGCCTCGCTCGCCACGTCGTTGTAGCGCGTCGAGAACCAGAACCACAGCTTGTCCCGCTGGATGGGACCGCCGAACGACTCGTTCAGGTCGAACGTGTGCAGCAGCTGGTTCGGGGTGCCGAGCCCGGCGTCCTGCAGTTCCTGCGAGAAGTTGTCGCCCGCGAGACTCTCGCCCGCAAAGCTCACGAAGGTGGAGTTGGCGAACGTGTTGCCGCCGTCCT
>JABFRY010000249.1 GCA_013140955.1 Acidobacteriota bacterium | reverse complement strand
GGAGATGGCCTCGCGCCGGGCGCCAAACTTCCCGGACGATCTCGAGCGCAATTTCCAGCCGCTGAAGTTCATCCCGGTGGACGACTACCTGCAGCTCAAGGACGACACGATGACGGTGGACATCTACCACGTCATCGCCAACAACCACCTCGCCGACGGCGTGTTCGCCTACATTCCCGAGCACAAGATCTACATCGAGGCCGACGTGCTCACCGCGGCCGAGGAGCTGCAGTGGTGGGGCGACAGCTTCCTCGACAACGTCAACTACCGCAAGGTGGACGTGGAGAAGATCGTGCCCGTCCACATGGACATCATGACGTTCGAGGAGGGCATCCGCATGCTGCGGCCCGGCATCGAGCGCGTGAAGCAGTACTGCGACGAGATGGTGCGCAAGGGCAACTGGTTCCCCGGCTGCCCCGCCGCCGTGCAGTAGGTTCGTTCCCTACCCACGCGCGATGGCGGCGCCCTTCGGCATCGCCGCCCTCCGCGCCTGGTCGCTGCCACAGCCAGTCACGTAGCCGCTGCGCCATCTCGGATTCAGGGGCGTTCGGATAGGTGCGCCGAAGCGTCTGCGGCATGAGTGCGACGCCCGTGTCGAACAGGTCGAGCGCGGAGCGGAACGCATCGGCAGGGGCCACGGGGAGATTGTAGAAACCGGGGCGCCTACCACGACCGCGTGAGGTCGACGCCAAGGGCCTGCTGGCGGTAGCGGCCCGTGTCGGTCGCCGTGCCCAGCCTGCCCAGGAGCGGCTCGAACTCGGCCGAGAGCGTCCACCTGGGTCTCACGCGCCAGGCCGCGCTGAGGCTCAGCGCCGGCGCCAGGTGCCACGTGTTCGTGTCGCCGGCAATCGGCCAGTCGTCGGGAGCGCGTTCGAGCGTGGCGATTGTCCGCACGACGCCGACGCCGGCGTGCACGCGAATGGCCACTGCGCCGAGCTCCGCGACCGTCCGCCGCAGGCCCACCTTCCCCTGGTTCGAGTGCGTGTTGCCGTCGACTGTGCCATCGGCGGTCCGGAAGGCGAGCACACCGAGCTTGCGGTAGCCGAGTTCCACGGCCCAGCGTTCGCCGAGTGCACGGGCGAACGTGACGCGGGGGAAGGTCAGCCCGCTCGTGTTGAGGGTGGGGCGCAGGGCCTCGGTGCCGAAGTCGCCCGTGGTCGGCTGGATCGCGGGCAGCGTGATTCCGAGCCCGAGGGACCACGGCCCGCTCATGGCCGTCTGGGCCCAGGCAGGCGCGGCCGCCAGCACGATGGCCATGCAGGTGGTAGTCAGGAGGCGGATCGCGGTGAGGTGGCTCATGGGCATCTGGTCGGGAGGTAGGACGACCTCGACCCCGATGTGGCCTGACAGCCGGCCGTCCCCGGTCGCGGCGGTCTTCGGTGTGGCACTACAATCGGTGCGGTCATCGGACGCAACGGAAGCGCTCGGAGGAGACGTCATGCACATGCAGAAGCTCGTGGTCGCCGGGACGATCGTGCTCGCACTTGCCGCGTGCGGTGGAGGAGCACAGGAAGGCGCCGAGGTGATGTCGGGAGAATCCGCGCCCTCGGCCGCGGCGGCCGCCGCCGTCGATCCCGGCATCACTGCCGTGGGCGTGCTGCATATCAACATCGCCGACATGGATCGGTCGGTCGCGTGGTACCAGGGCGTGCTCGGGATGGAGACCGTCCGCGACAGCGGTGGCCCGTCGCCCACGACGATCGTGGCCGAGGACGGCGCGATGATGCACACGCACGTGCTCAAGACGCCGGACGATGGGTTCTCGATGGAACTGGTCGAGGTGTCGGGGATAGAGGTGCGCCCGCAGACGCCCAGCGTTCAGGACCCCGGTGCCATCATGCTCGCGCTGGTGGTGGCCGACCTGGATGCCGTGCTGGCCGGGGCCCGCAGGCTCGGGCTCACGGTGATCTCGGACGGTGGGGACGTGGTCGTCACCGAAGAGCGTGGACGGCAGGCGATGGTGCGCGACGCCGACGGGGTGGTCAGCTATCTCAGTCAGGCCTCCGCACCTGACGCGGCGTCGGTCCATCACGACTTCACGTTCCTGTCCGCCGACAACCTGGAGAAGACCGTCGCGTTCTACAACGGCGTGTTCGGCCTGGGACTCGACACGCCGGGCGACCTGAACCCGACCCCCGAGCGCATCGTCAAGCTGACGGGCAGCCCCGCGCTGTCGACATTCCGCCTGACGGGTGCCGACCTCTTCGCCGGCACCGACGGTGCCCTGCGCTTCCAGGAGTTCGGCGGCGCCGGGAAGACACCGGTGCGTCACCGCGTACAGGATCCGGGCGGCCCGATCCTCACGATGAGCGTGAAGGACTTCGCGGGCGTGATGCAGCGTGTCGAGGAGTACGGCGGCACCATCGGCGACGGCGCGACGTCCGCCACGCTCGCGCCCGACGCGACCGTGTCGTGGATTCGCGACCCGAACGGACTGCTGATTCGGGTGTCGACGGCGCAGTAGCTGGTCAGTCGGGCGGGCGCCCGGCGCCCGCCTCGTTTGCCTGCCGTCCGCTCATTGCCGTGCCGGTACCAACGGGACCCCTGTCTACGGCCTGGTCAGCGGTTCAGGCACGCCTGGGACACACATCCCGGCGGCGCGCACCTGCGCTCCTCGCCGTACGGGTCGTTCGGCACCAGGCACTCCCGCTCGGACTCCAGGGTCGCTCGTTCGGCCGCGTCGAACGGCTTCCATGCCGGCGGCCCGGGGTCGCGACGCGGTGCAGGCCGAGACCGGCGAACCCGCCGTACAGACGTGGCGCGGCACTCTATAATTCTGCCGTGGTGCAATCCTCGTCAGGATCCCGGATGGCGGTTCTCTCGTCGGATACGACCGCCGATGTCGAACAGCGCCAGATAGACGCATGGCGTCGGCTCTCGCCGATGGAGCGGCTGCGGCTCGTCAGCGACACCACTCGCGCCGTGACGGAGCTGTCGCTGGCCGGTGTCCGACATCGCTATCCGCATGCCTCAGAACGCGAGTGTTTCCTGCGCCTGGCGGCCATCCGGATCGGTGTCGACGCGACTCGGCAGATCTATCCAGATGCCGCGCACCTGAGTGATCTCCGCGGGGTGTCGTGAACGATCCCGTCGCGGTCGCGCTCAGCGTGGCGCAGGTCCTCGATGCGTGTGGCGTGCGCTATCTGGACATCCTGCTGCAGAAGCTGCGCTGGTTTCGCACGGGGAACGAGGCGTCGGACCGGCAGTGGCGCGACGTGCTCGGAATCCTCCTCGTGCAAGGTGAGGCACTGGACCGGGCGTACCTTCAGGACCGCGCCGAGCGTCTCGGGGTGGCCGACCTGCTCGCTCGGGCGGACACCGCAGTTGGCAGGGCGTGAGGCCATCGCGTACCCGCTGTCAGCTCACCGCAGCGCGGGTACCAACGGGCCCACTGTCTCCTGCCTGATCAGCGGTTCAGGCACACCGGGGCGGAACATCCCGGCGGCGCGAAGGCCGGCAGATCCTGCTGCGTCTCGCGGATGGCCGCCAGCGCCCGCCGCTCCTCCCCGTACGGATCGTTCACCACGCGACACTCCCGATCGAACACCATCGTCGCCCGTTCGGACGCGGTGAACGGCTTCCATGCCGGCAGTCCCGGGTGATTCGGACTGCCGGTCCTGGCGAATGCCGCCCATGCGGCGCTCATCCGGTCGGCCAGCGCGTAGCGGTCCTGGCCTGTGCCCACCATGTAGGTGGCCTCGTCCACGTGGTCGAACACGAACGGCAGTTCGAGCGCGTGCATCGAGCGCAGCTTGCCCTCGCGCACCGGCGTGTACCACTGGAAGTAGTAGGCGTACACCGGCGCCCTGCCCAGCGCCGCCTTCCGCTCGCTCGTCATGTGACCCGAGTGCCGCATCACCGAGTTGTCGGTGGCAATGATGATCGCGAGGTCGGTGTTGCTGGCCGCTGGGCGATGCGAGCGGTAGAGGGCGATCACCCGCTCCGCCGTCGGGTCATCCACGCGCAGCGTC
This sequence comes from Acidobacteriota bacterium, assembly GCA_013140955.1. Classification (GTDB taxonomy): domain Bacteria; phylum Acidobacteriota; class Vicinamibacteria; order Vicinamibacterales; family UBA2999; genus JABFRY01. The sequence continues at coordinate 14,887 of JABFRY010000249.1, read as the reverse complement.
TCACGGACGCGTCGACGCAGCCCCGCCTGGTCGATCGGCTCGAGCAGGTCGGCCGTCATGTACGGCGTCACCTCCGTCTCGGTCGCGCCCACGAGCAGCGGCACGTCGGCTGAAACGGCCGGCGCCACCGGGTCGAACGGATGCGCCGGCAGCGTCCGTCCGTCGACGACGGGATAGAACCGCGTGGCGATCAGTGCTCCGTCGTCGTCGGCGGTCGCGGGCACGCGATCCTGCGCGGCCAGGATGGTCTCCACCGGCAGCGACTGCAGACGATCGAGCTGGTTCCGGGTCAATCCGAGGCGCGTCAGCAGCCCCTCGGTGTTCCGCACCGCATCGTCGGCCGGCATGCCGCGGACCGCCATGTCCACGAGCGTGCTCTGGGCGATGGCTCGATGGAAGAGCCCCTTCGCTCGCGGCATGGCCATCACCATGTAGGTCTTGGCGGCCCCGCCCGACTCGCCGAAGACGGTGACGTTGCCCGGATCACCCCCGAAGGCGGCGATGTTGTCGCGCACCCATTCGAGCGCCAGGACGATGTCGAGCATGCCGACGTTGGAGGATTCGGCGAATCGCGAGTCGCCCAGCCCGGCGACGTAGAGGTATCCGAACGCGTTCAGCCGGTGATTCACCGTGACCAGCACCACGTCGCGCGTGCCGGCGAGGGCGGTGCCCTCGTACATGCTCGCCGTGCCCGCGCCCGTCTGGTAGCCGCCGCCGTGCAGCCACACCATCACCGGGCGACGACCCGACCCGGCGGCCGGCGTCCAGACGTTGAGGTGCAGGCAGTCTTCGCCCGTCGGCCCGCTGCCCGTCAGTGAGTCGCCCAGTTCGGGAATCATCGGGCGCACCAGCTGGGGTGCGCGCGGTCCGAAGGCGGACGCGTCGCGGATCCCGGTCCACGGCTCCGCCTTCACGGGCGGCAGGAATCGTCGAGCGCCAGTCGGGGGCGCGCCGTAGGGAATGCCCTTGAACACCTGGACACCGCCGCGCGAGACGCCTCGCACCCTCCCTCCGGCGGTCTCCACGATGTCCCGCGGGCCTGAGGGAGCCGACACGGACGTTTGCCCGAGGAGCGTCCGGCGGGCGACGAGGCCGAGCGCGAGGGCGCCTGTTCCGGTGCGAAGAAACGTGCGGCGTGAGGGCATGCGCGCGGCCCACCATACCCTACCTGGCGGCTGGCGCGCAGGCCCGGCAGCACACACAACAAAGGCGCCCGTGTGGGGCGCCTCGTTGGCTGGAGGCCCTAGGAAAATTGTTGCCGTACGCAAACTACGAGCATGATCGGCGGCAACAGAACCAGAGCAATCAGCTTCACGAGGCGCTCAGCCAAGCCCGCAGCGCCGTCGCTGAGGCAAGGGGGCGACCTTGCGCCGAGAGGAAAGTTCCGGCAGAGTTGCACAGAGAAACTTCGTCGAAACAGACACCAATGGCCGATATTCTTCTCACGCAAGCGGAAGCCGACTCGCTGATGGCGAAGGGTATCCGAGCGTCGCGGTCATTAATGGTGACACGGGAGCGGTGAGGCGACGCATCGTCCTACCCACATCGTTTGAGGCGAGTCTGAACGTCGATTGTTTCGTTGGGTTCACGACTGGCGGCGTGACGACCTCTACCGTTGGGCCTCTCTCGGTTGACGCCGAAGGAGAGGCCCACCTTCTGTTCCACTTGGTCAACCATGTTCAGGACTACCTACCGTGTGGCCAGGGTTCGCATACCTACGACGGCACGGTGGTGCTGTTGAACGTGAGCCCGGACGGGACGTCCAGCCTGCAGCCCTTGCAGGTGCACGTCGATCCGCTTGATCCCGCATCTGTTGTTACCCTCGGCGAAGCGGTGCCCTTGAGCAACGGTGGTGTCCTTGCCACATGGCAATCGGGGACTACCACCGCGGGCGGTGTGACCGTGGCTGCCTATGTGACGGCAGGTGGAATCACGACCTACGAAGTTCCCGGCACGGCCTGGCCGGCCGGTGGTAGCGCGAACACCCAGTACGTCGCACTTGCAGGTGATGGCAATGCGGTGTACCTCGGCGGCGCTTCGCAGACGGCCATCGACGCGACGGATGGCACGGTGCTGAGGACCTTCGCCGGGGCAGGGCAGCTGGAGGCGCCACTGGAAGACGGCGGCGTTGTGCGGCTGAATCAGGGTGTAGCAACGTACCTCGATGCCTCTGGCGCGTCAGTTGCGCAGGAAGCTGTGCCAGTCGCGGATCCGCGCTTGTTCGGGAGGAGCTGGGTCGGGACGCCGACCGCAGCGGGAGACATTGCACTGTATAAGGCGGCTAGCCTGTATCGTTCTGGCTTCCAGTGGGCGTTCGGAGAGGGGAACAGGCAGCGTCAGCGCGCGGCGTGGCGCGCCCCGGCAAGAGGCATTAATGCGAAGTCGCACGTGGTTCAGTATCCTTCCCCCCTCGAACACGTAGCGCTGTGGGTTGTACCGACCAATGAGCTCGCCTGGAAAACTGAGATGGCGCAGCGCTATGGCGGCGACCTACTGAAGAGGATTCTCGATGCGGCTGACCCGAATACCGGCAGGTGGTTCTTCACGATTGGTGCCGGCCCGTACAATAATGTCCCCTGCTTCGTATCAATGCTTGCGGGCATCGATCGGGAGAGAGATGCGGGAGTAGAGCCTGTCTTTATGGAGCATCTGTTGTACTCGCCAGCTCTGGAGAATGTCCACATCTCAACATTGCTTGACGCGGTGGCGTACTATGAATCCAATCCAGTGACATACTGCACCTTCCCGGTATCACCGAATAGCTACAACTCCAACTCATTCGTGCACGGGTTGCTGAACGCGGTAGACCTGCCTACTCCATCGTTTCCAGTAGACTTCATGGGGGAGTTTCCGGGATGGTCAGGGGCTGTTCCCGTGGAACATTTCCAGCCGTGAGCTCGGGAGATGCTGGCAGGATGTATCGCTCCCTCTTCGTAGCGCTACGGAGAACCGACGTTCCGTACGCCGATCCGGTGTGGCATCACAAGGTGGGCTATCTCGCTTTGTCGATTGTGGTGCCGGTATCAGTCTTCACGACCATCGAACTCATCCTCGAGTGGGTGACCATGTATGCGCATTTGTACTTGGGGCCACTTGGCTACGTAGTCATCGGTGTGTCATGGTTCTTGGGAGGGTACTTCTGGAAGCGCGCTTGGCCTCGCACCTGGGGGACGGTGCTTCTCCTGCTCTATGTTCCGATTTTGACACTTCTTGAGCTCACCGTCCTTGGGCTTGTGTTCAGACCTGTGCTTGGAATCGACATGTTGTAGGTCTCTCTTGGATTCGTGTGGTCAAGCGGACGGCGTTTGCCGTTCGCATACTCCATGGATGCACCGGTAGGGGGTCCCCAGGGGGCAGGCCGGCGCCTGTAGGCGTGCCTGCCTCGGACCTGGACCTACGCTAGTCGGCGGCGTCGAGGCGTAAGCTCCCCCGTCAAGCGGACAGTTCCCAGGGAGACAATCCGGCACTCGTGGGCCTCGGCAGAAACGTAAGGGGCGGCACTCGGCCGAGGCTGTCGTGCGGCCGCTCCCGGTTATAGACCTGAAGCCACGCGTCGGTGAGGACGCGCAGCTCGGCGATCGATTCGAAGAGGTGCGCGTTGAGCACCTCGGTCCGATAGCTGCGATTGAAGCGCTCGATGTAGGCGTTCTGATCCGGCTTGCCCGGCTGGATGTACAGCGGCGCCACGCCGTGCTCCGCACACCAGTCGACGAAGGGTTGCGCCGTAAACTCGGGCCCGTTGTCCACCCGCACCGCCGTCGGGCGTCCGTGCAGCGCCACGAGCTCGTTCAGCACTCGCACGACGCGCTGACTCGGCAGCGAGACGCCCATCGAGATCTCCAAGCCTTCCCGGTTGCCTTCGTCGAGCACCGTCAGCAGCCGGATGCGCCGGCCGTCGTAGAGCGTGTCGCTCATGAAGTCGAGCGCCCAGGTCTGGTTCAGCACCGGCGGCGCCACAAGCGGCTGCCGCACGCGCCTCGGGACCCGCCGGGTCGTCCGACGGGGCAGATTCAGCCGCAACGCGCAGTACACGCGATGCAGCCGTTTATGGTTCCACGGCTGGCCCTCCGCGCGCAGGCGGTCATGGAGCTTCCAGAAGCCCCACCGCGGATAGCGCGCGACCGCGTCGGTGAGCGCCGCGATCACCGCGGCGTCCCGCCGGCTCGCCGGCATCGGAGGCTGGTAGTACGCCGTCCGCGAGAGCCTCACCACGCGACAGGCCCGCTGGATGGACAGCTGGTGCTCCTGCACCAGCGCCTCCGCGATCTGTCGCCTCGCAGACGGCCTCACCACTTTCGGTTCAGGACATCCTTGATGGCGGCGTTCTCGAGCGCGAGGTCCGCATACATCCGTTTGAGCTTGGCGTTCTCGGCCTCAAGCTCCCGGAGCCGCTTCACGTCGGACACCGAGGCCCCGCCGTACTTGCTCCGCCACTTGAAGAACGTGGCCTTGCTGATCCCGTGCTTCCGCAGCAGGTCCGCCACGGGCACCCCGCTCTCGGAGGCTCTCAGGATCTCGACGATCTGCGTCTCGCTGAACTTCGACTTCCGCATGACCGCTCCTTTGCCGAGAGCAGTCTACCGAGGAACTGTGCACCAGTCAGGGGAGCTTACGACACGTGAAAACCGGCAATTAGCGGACGCGGATCGAGACGTTGACGAGGGCGCAGTGGACGTAGTCCCTGGCCCGGATGGGCAACGTCTTGGACGACCCACAACAGCAGCGCATTGTGGCGCTGGGCGGCCTGGGCTGGACGGCCCTGCGCATCCAGCAGGCGACCGGCATCCGACGGGAGACCGTCAGCGCCTATCTCAAAGCCGCGGGGATTCCCGTGCGGGCGCGGCCGTCCGCGCGAAGGGACGGCAAATCCGGCAATTTCATCGGGGGAGGTGTCCACCGACTCCCGGCCGGTCCAGTGGCCGCCGCCGCCCTCGCGCGCCCCGCAGGCGAGCGCCTCCGAGCCGTATCGCGAGGACATCGCGGGGGCGCTCGCCCGTGGGCGGAACGCGATGGCCATCTGGCAAGACCTCGTCGACACGCGCGGCTTCCCCGCGCGCTACGCGAGCGTCCGCCGCTTCGTCGGGCAGCTCAAGGCCACGGCGCCCCCCGAGGCCCGCGTCGTCATCGTCACCAGGCCGGGTGAGGAAGCCCAAGTCGGCTACGGCGACGGGCCGATGGTGCGGCACCCGGAGACGGGCAAGTACCGGCGCACCCGCCTCTTCGTGCTGACGCTCGCGCACTCGCGCAAAGCCATCCGGCTGCTGGTGTGGCAGTCGCGCGCGCAGACGTGGGCGGAGCTCCACGAACGCGCGTTTCGCCGCCTCGGCGGCACGCCCCGCACCGTCGTGCTCGACAACCTGAAAGAGGGCGTGCTGACGCCGGACGTCTACGAGCCCACGCTCAATCCGGTCTATCGGGACATGCTCGCGCACTACGGCGTCATCGGGCTGCCGTGTCGCGTCCGCGATCCCGATTCGCAAGGGCAAGGTCGAGTCTGGCATTGGCCACACGCAGAAGACGCCGCTGCACGGCCAACGCTTCGAGACCCTGGAGCAGGCGCAGGCGTATCTCGATTCGCTGGGACGCGCGCTGGGCGGACACGCGCATCCACGGTACGACCAAGCGCCAGGTCGCCGCGATGTTTGCCGAAGAGCGGCCCTGTCTGCAGGGGCTGCCCGTTGAGCCGTTTCGCTACTACCGCTTCGGCGTGCGCGCGGTCCACCTTGATGGCTGCGTGGAAGTCGAGGCCGCGTATTACTCGACGCCCCCGGGCTGGATCGGGCAGCGCGTCCAGGTCCAGTGGACCGACCTCCACGTCCGCGTGCTCGATCCTCGCACGGGGCAGCTGCTGCGTGAGCACGTCCGGGCGCCGCGGGGCCATCACCGCATCGCCGAGCCCGATCGGCCGACGCGCACGCCCGCCTCGACGCTGACGCTCTTGGCCCTGGCGCGCCACGCGGGCGCGCATCTGCACGGGGTCTGCACCTACATCCACGAGCACGAGGGTGCCGCCGGCGTCCGCCGGATCCTCGGCGTCCTCAGCCTCGCGAAGAAGTACGGGCCGGCGGTGGCCGATGACGCGGCCAAGACCGCGCTCGACCTCCGCATCCCCACGTACCAGTTTCTCCGGCGCTATCTCGAACGGCGACCGCCCGCGCCCCTCACGCTCCGGCAAATCGACCCACTCATTCGCCAGCTCACACTCTACCGCGAGCTCATCGACCAGCAGACAGGAGACCCCGCATGAATCTCATCGAACTCGACGGCGCCCTCCGCAAGCTCCGGCTCTCCGGGATGGCCGCGACCCTCGACGCCCGCCTGCGCCAAGCCCAATCGGAGAAGCAGAGGCCCATCGACCTGGTGTCTGCCCTGGTGGGCGACGAGCTGATCCGTCGCCAGGATCGGCTCATCACCCGGCGCCTCCAGCAGGCGCGCTTTCGGGACGCCGAGCGCTCGCTCGACTCCTTCGACCTCGACTTCAACAAGAAGATGAACCGCGCCCTCATCCACGAACTAGCCACGGCGCGCTTCGTTGCCCAACGGGAGCACGTGCTGTTTCTGGGGCCGCCCGGTACCGGCAAGAGTCACCTCGCCCAGGCGCTCGGCCGCGCGGCCATTCTCCAAGGGCACCGCGTCCTCTATCGCGAAGCCCACGTCTTGCTGGAAGAACTCGCGGACGCGACCCTCGACGGGACCCGCAAGGGCTTCTTTGCCGAGCTGACCACGGTCCCCCTGCTCATCATCGACGACCTCGGGATGCGGAAGCTTCCGCACACGGCGGCCGAGGACCTGCTCGAGATCGTCATGCGCCGCTATGAACGGGCGTCGACCCGCCTGACCTCGAATCGCCCGGTGGACGACTGGGGCAAGCTGCTCGGGGACACCGCCGCCGTGACGGCACTCCTCGACCGGCTGTTACATCACGCCCACGTACTCAAGTGTGGCCCTCGGAGCTGGCGCACCAAAGTCCACCCGGACTTGCGTCCCGAGGAGGCCGCGAAGTAGAACTCACTGGTCTCGCTCCGCCCGGCGTAATTGCCGGTTTTGCGCCGTCGACAAATTGCCGGTTTTCAGCCGTCCATCGAGGCCGGGCGCCCGGGCCGGTGTCGAATGGCACCAAGACAGCGCGATCATCCGGCAGAGGATCGCTCAATGGCCATCAAGGATCTGACCCACGTCGCGCGGCACCTGTTCCTGTGCAACGGATCGAGTTGTGCGGCGCGCGGCGCGGCGGCAAGCACCGTGGCCCTGCGCGAGGAGATCGAGGCGCGTGGGCTGCACGAGTGCATCCACACCACGAAGACCCTGTGCAACGGCCGGTGCGATGACGGGCCGATCGTAATCGTCCAGCCGGACGGCCTCTGGTACAAGTACATGGACCCGGCGGCGGCGCGCCGTGTCGTCGTCGAGCATCTGGGGGCCGGCACCCCGGTCGAGGCGCATGTGCTGTATGCGTGGGGCGACCGAGCGATCGACGATCGCCCCGTGCCTGGCGTGTCAGTGCCGCCGCCCGCAGAGGTGACCGTGCCGCGGGGATAGCCGCACTGTCGGCGCGGCGAGCATCGGCGGGGCCACCGGCAGACTGCGTCAACCGGGGGCGCTGGAGTGAGTGGTGCGGAAGAACGGACTCGAACCTTCACGGTGTTGCCACCGCCAGCCCCTCTCCGGCAGACTCATCTCCAATCACATCCCTTGCTTACGACCTGATCCGCGGTTCCTCACAATCGCGTGCGCGGAAGCGGCACGGGCGGCGCCGGCTTGCCGTGCAGGCCGTCGCGCACCAGGTCGCCGATGAAAGCCGCGAACGGGCCGATGTCCTGCTTCACGCTCGCGGATTCGAGCGCGGCCATGTACTCGTCACGCCGCTCAAGGGGAATGATGGTCCACGGATAGCCGCCTGCGGCCATCATCACATTCATCAGCAGGCGCCCCATCCTTCCGTTGCCGTCCATGTAGGGATGGATGTAGACGAACACGAAGTGCCCGAGCACGGCGCGCACAGCCGCTTCAGGCTCCGACGCGAGGAGTTCGAACAGCGCCGGCATGCAATCGCGCACCGCCCCGCGTGGCGGCGGCACGTGCATCGAGCGCCGGATATACACCGGTCCGCTGCGGTAGCCCGCCAGGTCGGCAGCGCTGATGATGCCCGCGCTCACACTCGGTCCGAACAGCTGGCGGTACCAGCCAGAGTGACCATCGCGGCTGATCATCCCCGGATTGTCGCCGCGCAGCACTTGTCCGATACTCGCCTTCACCGCGCCGAACGCATCGTAGTACCCGCGCGCGGCGAGCGCATTGCGGTTCTCACGATCCTCGGCGTACTGATCGGGATTCCACGTGCCGCTGCGCACGCGTTCGATGAGCGCGCGGCTGACCCGGTAGCCCTCAATCGACAGGGAGTGGTACGCATCGTTCACGTACACGTCTTCAACGGCTTTCAGATACGTCTCCGGCTCGCGGGAGAGTCCGGGCGCGGCAGGAAACACATCCAGCGCTGGCTGGCGCATCGCATCCCACATCAGGCGGATGCGGTTCACGTAGGGCGAGATGTCACGCACCCCCAGCACGATGCCCGGCCGGTCCTCGAACGGATCGCTCTCGCGCACCGTATAGCCTGCCGCCGCCATCGTCTTGAGAATCTCGTCGGCGATACGCCCCTGCCCGGCATTGCGAAACGCCCCGGCCAGGCGCCCGGCGATCGTGCTGTGGCCGCCCTCGAGCAGGACGGCGAGCACGTCAGAGGCGTCGTTGACGCTCGCCATGGCTGCGCGCATATCCGTTGTCGCGCGTCGGAAGTGCCGCTCCGATACGGCCACCAGCGCCGCCGGAACGGAGAACAGCCGCAGGCCGTCGCGCTCGACGACCTCGCGAGCTTTGGGCATCGCATAGCGCACATCGAACAACGACGTGCCATGCGGCAGCGCGGTGGGCTTGTTGCCGCCCCGGGGCGTGCGCACGAGCAACTGCGCCGGCACGGCCCTGTTACCGGCGTGCCAGGAGAGCGATTGCTCGGGAGAAAGGCACCAGTCGTTGCCGAAGCGCGCGGCCAGATAGGCGGCGCAGAAACTCCAGAACGAGGCGTACCACGGCGTGCTGTCGCCCGGCGCCTCGTCCGGCCGCGCGGGGATGTACCAGCCCTTGATCACTTCCCGCAGGAACCCGGCGCCGAGCAGGCGTTCGCGGTGCGTACGGCTCAAGTCAGACGAGCGGATAGCCACGATACTGCGCGCTTGCAGCTCGTGCAGGGCGTCCAGTGACTCAGCCAGTTTTTCCTGCGGCGTTGCCATCGCTTTCACCCCAGGTCATGGGCGGGGCGGGCCATTCGTAGGGAATGGAGCCGCTCTTATCGCAGGTTATTAAGTTGTATTATTCATAGGCTATGATGTCAATCAAATCGTAGGTTATTATGCTCCGCTGCCGGCTGGACCGCGGTTCCTGCGCCGGAACACGCTCGCCCGACCCGTTCCGAGCCCGCCCTGGGCGGGCCTCACCGAACAAACCTTGCAGCGACGCATGAAGGGGAGGCCGGAAGGCAGGGAGCCTTACTGGGAGGGTGGATGGTTCGGTCAACCCCGGGCGCCGAGGCCCCGGCAACAGCAAGCAGGCCTAAACCAAGCATCCGGCCGGGGTCTTCAACTCACGGACCATCGAAATCCCCGTGAGTTGTTGGTGCGGAAGAAAGGACTCGAACCTTCACGGTGTTGCCACCGCCAGCCCCTCAAGCTGGTGCGTCTGCCAATTCCGCCACTTCCGCACAAGAAGTGCGAAGCACCAAGGTGCTTCGTGTCGATCGCTCACCCGGACACTGGCGATCCGGGGGAGAGGGCCGCCGCGATCAGGGCTGCGGGGCCGGGGTCTCGCCTGCCGGGGTGGCCGGTGTGGCTGGGGCCGCGTCTGGCGTGGCCGGTGTCGCTGGTGCCGTGGCCGGTGCCGCTGGCGCGGTGACCGGAGCGGCTGGCGCCCGGCCTCCCACCACCGACCCGTCCTCGCCGCCCCGCATCACGCCGAGCACCAGCGCGCCCAGGATGAAGATCGAGGCCAGGATGGCCGTGGCACGTGAGAGCACGGTGGCCCCGGCGCGCGCCCCGAAGGCCGCCTGGCTGCCGCCGCCCCCGAATGCGCTGGCCATGTCGCCGCCCTTGCCCTGCTGCAGCAGCACGACGAGCATGAGCGCGAGGCACACCACAACGTAGATTCCAACGAACAGGTAATACATACCGTCAGTCCAGCCAGGAAAAGACAGCCATTATACAGCCGCGGGCCGGCAGCGCGATACGATCTCGCAGAAATCGGCCACTTCGAGGCTGGCGCCGCCCACCAGGGCCCCGTCCACGTCGGTCTGGGCGATGAGGTCGGCGATGTTGGCCACCTTCACGCTGCCGCCGTAGAGGAGGCGGCAGGCCTCGCCGGGCTCCGCGCCGAACCACTGGCGCAGGCGGCCACGGATGTGGGTGTGGGCCTCCCCGGCCTGCTCCGGCGTGGCCGTGCGGCCGGTGCCGATGGCCCAGATGGGCTCGTAGGCCACCACCAGCTGCGCGAGCTGGTCGGAGGTCAGGCCGTCGAGCCCCAGCCGGATCTGCCGGTCGAGCACCTCGAACGTGTCGCCGCGCTCGCGCTGGTCGAGCGTCTCCCCGATGCAGGCAATGGGGGTGAGGCCGGCGGCGAAGGCAGCACCCACCTTCTGGCGCACCGCATCGTCGGTGTCGCCGAACAGCGTCCGGCGCTCCGAGTGGCCGACGATCACGTACTCCGCGCCCGCCTCCCGGATCATCGGGCCGCTCACCTCGCCCGTGAACGCGCCCTCGCGCTGCCAGTACAGGTCCTGGGCGGCGAGCGCCACGTTGCTGGCGCGCGCGGCCTCGGCGGCGGCGTGCAGCGCCGTGAAGGGCGGCGCGAGGACGATGTCCACGCCGCCGATGTCCTTCACCCGCGCACGAAACTCCTTCACGTACTTCACCGTCTCGGCAACGGTCTTGTACATCTTCCAGTTGCCGGCAACGAACGGCGTGCGGGCAGGCGTGCTCATGCGTCGGGCAGGGCGGCCACGCCGGGCAGGGTGCGTCCACCCAGGAACTCCAGCGAGGCGCCGCCCCCGGTGGAGATGTGCGTGATGCGGCCGGCGACGCCGGCCTGCTTGACGGCGGCAATCGAGTCGCCCCCGCCCACGATGGTGGTGCCCTGCACGTCGGCCACGGCCTTGGCCAGCGCAAAGGTGCCGAGCGCGAACGGGTCCATCTCGAAGACGCCCATCGGCCCGTTCCAGATCACGGTCTTCGCGTCGGTCAGCGCGCCCGCGTAGAGGGCCACCGTCCTCGGGCCGATGTCGAGGCCCATGCGGTCGCCGATCGCGCCATCGTCCACCGACAGCGTCTCGGTGGCGGCGAGCGCGTTCACCTCGGAGGCCACCACGTGGTCCACGGGCAGCAGCAGCCGCACGCCGCTCGTGGCGGCCCACGCCGTGAGGCGCTGCGCCTCCTCCACCTTGTCGTCCTCGACGAGCGACCGGCCGACCGGCTTGCCGCGACCCTTGAGGAAGGTATACGCCATGGCGCCGCCGACGAGGAGCGCGTTGACCTTGGGCAGGAGGTTCTGGATGACCTCGATCTTGTCGGAGACCTTCGCGCCGCCGAGCACCGCCACGAACGGGCGGTCGGGCTTCGTGAGCACGGTCCCGAGGTAGCGCAGCTCCTTCTCCATCAGCAGGCCAGCGCCGGCCTCCGGCAGGTAGTGCAGGATGGCATCGACCGACGCATGCGCCCGGTGCGCGGCGCCGAACGCGTCGTTGACGTACACATCGGCCAGCGAGGCGAGCGCGGCGGCGAAGTCTTCGTCGTTGGCCTCTTCCCCGGCGTGAAACCGGAGGTTCTCGAGCAGCACCACGCTCGGGCGCTCGGCCGCGCGCACCGCGCGTTCGGCGGCCGGGCCGACGCAGTCCTCGGCAAACTCCACGCTCTGGCCGAGCAGCTCGGCGAGCCGGGTGGCCACGGGCCGCAGGCTCATGTCCGGATTGGGCTTCCCCTTGGGACGTCCCAGGTGCGAGGCCACCACGATGCTGCCCGCACCCGCGTCGAGCGCCGCGCGGATGGTGGGCAGCGACGCGCGGATGCGGGTGTCGTCGCCGATGACGCCCCCCTTGATCGGGACGTTGAAGTCGACGCGCAGGAACACGCGCCGGTTGACGAGGTCGAGGTCGCGAATGGTGCGCTTGGCCACGGGGTCTACAGGCCCCGGGCAACCAGCTGGCGGAGCAGGTCCACGCAGCGGTTCGAGTAGCCCCACTCGTTGTCGTACCAGGACAGCACCTTCAGGAAGTCGCCGTCCATCACCTTCGTGTAGGCGGCGTCCACGATGGACGAGAAGGGATTGCCCCGGAAGTCGATGGACACGAGCTCGGCGTCGGACACGGCCAGGATGCCCTTCAGGTCGCCCGCCGCGGCCTCGCGCAGGGCGGCATTGACCTCCTCGCCCGTGGTCTTGCGGTCCACCAGCACGTTCAGGTCCACGACCGACACGTTCGGGGTGGGCACCCGCATGGCGAAGCCGTCGAGACGCCCCTTCAGCTCCGGCAGCACCTCGCCTACGGCGCTGGCAGCGCCGGTCGTCGTGGGGATCATCGACAACGCGGCGGCGCGCGCCCTGCGCAGGTCCTTGTGCGGCAGGTCGAGCAGGTTCTGGTCGTTCGTGTACGAGTGCACCGTGGTCATCCACCCCTTGCGGATGCCGAAGCGCTCGTGGATGACGCGGGCGAGCGGCGCCAGGCAATTCGTCGTGCACGAGGCGTTCGAGATGATGTGGTGCGTGGCCGGATCGTACTTCCCGTCGTTCACGCCCAGCACCACGGTGAGGTCGGGGCCCTTGGCCGGGGCCGTGATGATCACCTTCTTCGCACCGGCGGCCAGGTGCTTGGCGGCGCCGTCGCGTCCGGTGAAGATCCCGGTGGACTCGAACACCACGTCCACGCCCAGGTCCTTCCACGGCAGCTGCGCCGGGTCCTTGATCGACAGCACCGTGAAGGAGTCGTCGCCGACGCGGATGGCGTCGCCCTCGGCGGTGACGTCGGCGTGGAGATTGCCGAGCACCGAGTCGTACTTGAGCAGGTGCGCCAGCGTGCTGGCGTTGGTGAGATCGTTGACCGCCACGAAGTCGACGTCGGAGCTGCCGAGGGCGGCGCGCATGATGTTGCGCCCGATGCGACCGAACCCGTTGATGCCTACCTTTACCGCCATGCGCAGCCTCCTCCACGTACGAGCGACACGAGCCGAAACACCCGATTGTAGGGTCTGCCTTGAACCACGGTCAACGAGCAGATATACTTCGCCGATTGTAACGCTAACAATTCAGGACACTTAGCCGCCCGTGTACCTCCTCTACAGCGTTCTCACCTTCCTGGTTCTCGTGGCGGCGGCCCCCTGGTTCCTCTACCAGGCGCTCCGGCACCGGAAATACGTGGGCACGCTGCGCCAGCGGCTCGGTCGCCTGCCGGTGGCCTTCAACCTCGATGGCGATCACTCGATCTGGATCCACGCGGTATCGGTGGGCGAGGTGCTCTCGGTGCGGCCGCTCATCGCCGACCTGCGCCTGCGGTATCCCCGGCTGCGGGTCTTCCTCTCCACCACGACGCGGTCCGGCCAGCAGCTCGCGCGTCGTCACCGGACGGAGGTGGACGGCGTCTTCTACTTTCCCTTCGACTGGACGTTCGCCGTGCGCCGCACGCTGGACGTGGTGAAGCCGAAGCTGTTCGTGATGGTCGAGACCGAGATCTGGCCCAACCTGCTGCGCGAGTGCCGGCGGCGCGACATCCGCACGGTGATGGTGAACGGGCGCATCTCGAACCGGTCGTTCCCGCGTTATCGCCTCGTGCGGCCACTCTTCCGCCGCGTGCTGGCCGACGTGGATCACTTCTGCGCCCAGGGCGACGACACGGCGCGCAAGCTCGTGGCGCTCGGCGCCGATCCGGCTCGCGTGTCGGTGACCGGCAGCCTCAAGTTCGACGCCGCGGCCGACTCCCGCGGCCGCAGCCGTGGCGGTGAACGCGTGCTCCGTTTCTTCCGCCTGTCGCCCCATCGCCCCGTGCTCGTGGCCGGCAGCACCATGCGCGGCGAGGAGACGGCGGTGCTGCGCGCGTTCAACCGCATTCGCACCACCACGAGCCACGCGCTGCTGGTGGTGGCCGCCCGGCATCCCGAGCGCTTCGACGAGGTGGAGCGGCTCTGCCGCGCCGAAGGGCTCTCCACGATGCGGCGGACGGACCTCCCGATCGATGCCGAGCCGCGGGTGGACTGCATCGTCCTCGACACCATCGGCGAGCTGGCCGCGCTGTACCAGATCGCCACGGTGGTGTTCGTCGGGGGCAGCATCGCGCCGTTCGGCGGGCACAACATCCTCGAGCCGGCGCTGTTCGGCAAGCCCATCGTGTACGGCCCGCACATGGAGAACTTCGCCGAGATCTCCGAGATCTTCCGTGCGAACGCTGCGGCCGTGCAGGTGGCGTCGGAGGACGAACTCGAGAACACCATCGTGGAGCTGATGGACGACCCGGTGCGCCGCGCCCGGCTCGGGGCGGCGGCCGGCGCGCTCATCGAGTCGAACCGGGGCGCGAAGGACAAGACCATCGCCGACCTGCTGACGGTGCTGCCGCCGCAGCGCCCGGGTGCGGTGGTCCGTCCGTTCCGCGTGGTCCATTGAGCCTGCTCAGCGGACTCTACGGGCACGCCACGCAGATCCGACGCTCGTACTATCGGCACGCGCCAGCCCGTCGCCGACGCCTCGCGCGCCCCGTCGTGAGCGTCGGCAACCTCACCGTGGGCGGCAGCGGCAAGACCCCGGCGGTGGCGGCACTCGCGCGCCTGCTGCTCGCCCGCGGCGAGCGGCCCGCCATCCTCAGTCG
>JABFRY010000023.1 GCA_013140955.1 Acidobacteriota bacterium | reverse complement strand
GCCGAGGCCGCCGCCGCCGCCGCTTCGGCCAGGTCGGCGTCCAGCGGCGGCACCGCTCCCTCTGCGCGCCGCTCGGCCAGAGTACTGTGCAGCAGGAAGTACAGGCGGTGCTGCCGCTCGTTGAGTCCGCGCAACGTCGGACCGAGCAGGGCGAGCTGCTGCTGCGTGCGCTTCTGCACCGCGGCAGCCGGATGTTCACGTGCCGCGGATAGATAGCCGCAGCCCGGCGGGCACTGGATCTCGACGTGCCGCTTGGTCCCGCAGCAGACGGGGCAGATCGAGCTGCCGAGAGCCGGGCAGTGTCTCCGGCCCTTCGCTTTCTGGCAGAGGGCGCATAGCATGCGCTGGCAGCTTACCAGAGGGCGTGACCGCGTGGCCCAGTACCCGCGGAACGGTCCACTTCGCCTTGGGCTTATCCCCCTAAGTGTCCGATAGCGGAAATCCGGACAGACTGTAGAAATATCTGCAACTTTACCTCGGCCGGTGTCCGCGCTGAGCCACGTCAACCCGCCGGTGCCTGTGGGGCCGAGGCTGGCCGTGCCACAACCAAGGCGCCCCACGGGGTGAGGCGCCCCGGTCGCGCCGCCATGAAAATGTGTCACCTCCACCGGTCAGTTTGCCAGAACCCTTCCTCGACCTCAGGCGTCTAATCCTGCGGGTTGAAGGAGCCGATATCCCGTGCGGCCAAGCGCATAGGCGCTTCAGCCGGCGACTTGGTGGTATCAGGCACACGGTTTGCAAAGCCGCTTGCGCAAGGCGCGTAACCCAGAGGCGAAGGAGCGAGAGACATCATGGCGACGACCAGAAGCAAGAAGGCTGTGGCAGCAAAGACGAGCCGTTACGCCGAGCTCAAGACCATGCTGGAGGAGCGCCGTCGCGAGTTGATGTCCCAGGTCCAGGGCAAGATTCGAGACGTTCGCGCCGAAGGCGGCAAGGAGCGCGAGGCGCTGGACCCGAGCGACAGCTCCGAGGTCGATATCCAGGAAGACATCGAGCTCGCGCTGATCCAGATGAAGGCGGAAACCCTCAGCAAGATCAACGAGGCGCTGCGCCGGCTCGACGAGGGTACGTATGGGAACTGCTTCGAATGCGGCGACGAGATCGCCGAGGCGCGCCTCAAGGCGTTGCCGTTCGCCGTTCGCTGCAGGGATTGCGAGGAAGCCCGCGAGACGGCGGAACTCAGGGAGCGTATGATGGCCCAGCGTCGCGGGTCCGGTGCGCTCTACTTCGACATGTCGAACTGAGCAGCTCCGGACGCGTCCGGCTGGTCCGTTGACCCGACCCGAGCCCCCGGGGCAGTCCCCGGGGGCACCGCTTCGAGGGTACTGTCCGAGAACGCGGATGTCCCCGCGGGCGTAACCCGGAGCAACGACATGAACGACCCGGTCCAGCCCCTGGAAGCCGACCAGCCTTCCCCACCTGACCCGAACACGATCCTCCCGGACGAACTCCCGGTCCTGCCTCTTCGGGACACCGTACTCTTTCCCAATTCCTTCATGCCACTCGCGGTCGCCCGCGAGACGTCCGTCCGTCTCATCGACGAGGCCATCTCCTCAGGCTCGCTGATCGGGGTGTTCACCCAGCGGGAGGCCACCGTCGATGAGCCTGGACAGGCCGATCTCTTTCCCGTGGGCACGGCGAGCCAGATTCACAAGATGTTCAAGCTCCCGGACGGCAGCATCAGGCTGATCGTCCAGGGGCTGGCCCGGCTGACGCTTCACGAGGTGGTGCAGTCTCAGCCCTACCTGCGCGCGCGGGTCCAGGCCGTCTCGGAGACGTTCGACGAACACGACAGCCTCGAGGTGGATGCGCTCCTCCGGAACATCCGCACGAACTTCCAGCAGGTCGTGTCGCTCTCACCGCTCCTGTCGGACGACCTGCAGACCCTGGCAGGCAACATCTCGGAACCAGCTCGACTCACCGACTTCATCGCGTCCAGCCTGAGCACCATCTCCACGCCCGTCAAGCAGGAGGTGCTGGAGACGCTGGACGTGAGAGCCCGGATGGACAGTCTGAACCGGATCCTCATCAAGGAACTGGAAGTCCTGGAACTGGGCTCGAAGATTCAGTCACAGGTTCAGTCCGAGGTGGGGCGGAATCAGCGTGAGTACTTCCTGCGCGAGCAGCTGAAGGCCATCCAGAAGGAACTCGGGGAGGGAGACGATCAGGCGCGAGAGATCGAGGATCTTCAGGAGCGCCTGCAGTCCTGCGGCATGCCGGAGGCGGTCCAGAAGGAAGCCCTGAGAGAACTCGACCGCCTGTCGAAGATGCCGGTGGCCGCCGCGGAATACACCGTGTCACGGACGTATCTCGACTGGCTCGTCGCGCTGCCCTGGGCGGCCCGTACCGACGAGGTCGTCGATCTGCCGCGCACCAAGGCCGTTCTCGACGCCGACCATTCCGGCCTGCACAAGGCGAAGGACCGGATCCTGGAGTACCTCGCGGTCAGGAAGCTCAACCCGGGCATCAAGGGGCCCATCCTCTGCTTCGCCGGACCTCCCGGGGTCGGCAAGACGTCGCTTGCCCGGTCGATTGCCACATCGCTCGGCCGGCGGTTCGTCCGCGTGTCGCTTGGAGGCATGCGCGACGAGGCAGAGATCCGTGGGCACCGACGTACATACATCGGGGCTCTCCCCGGCCAGATCATCCAGGGGCTTCGCCGCGCCGGAGCGCGGAATCCGGTCTTCATCCTGGACGAGATCGACAAGCTGGGTGCCGACTTTCGGGGCGATCCGGCGTCGGCCCTGCTCGAGGTCCTCGATCCCGAGCAGAACAGCACGTTCCGCGATCACTATCTGGACGTCCCCTTCGACCTCTCCGAGGTGCTCTTCGTCACCACGGCCAACATCCTCGACACGATCCCGCATGCCCTGCGCGACCGCATGGAGGTGCTGGAGATTCCGGGCTATACCGAGGAGGAGAAGCTCGCCATCGCCACTGAGCACCTCGTGGAGAAGCAGGTCCGAAACCACGGCTTGTTGCCCGAGCAGTTGACGATTACCGACGATGCCCTTCGGATGGTCATCCGCGGCTACACGCGTGAGGCTGGCGTCCGCAACCTGGAACGGCAGATCGGCGCACTCTGTCGCAAGGCAGCGCGCCGGCGTGCCGAGGGCGATGAGCAGTCGCTCGAGGTGACGCCGGTGGTGGTCGAGGCGTTTCTAGGCGCCCCGTTGTTTCACGACGAGGAAACCGAACAACGCACACGGGAGCCTGGCGTGGCCATCGGCCTGGCCTGGACGCCGGCGGGCGGAGACGTGCTCTTCATCGAGGCGTCGCGGATGCCCGGCACCGGAACGCTCACGCTCACCGGGCAGCTGGGCGAGGTGATGAAGGAGTCGGCGCGGGCGGCGCTCTCCTGGTTCAGGGCCCACGCGGCGGCCTACGGAGCCGATCCCGACTTCTTCCGGAACGCGGAGGTGCACCTCCACGTGCCGTCGGGGGCCATTCCCAAGGACGGCCCCTCGGCCGGTGTCACCATCGTCACGGCCCTCGCCTCGGAATTGACGCGCCGTCCCGTACGCGGAGACATCGCGATGACCGGAGAGGTGACCTTGTCGGGACGAGTCCTGCCCGTGGGCGGGATCAAGGAGAAGGTCCTGGCTGCGCGTCGGGCAGGGCTGAAGGAAGTGATCCTCCCGCGGCAGAACGAGAAGAACGTCAAGGAAGACCTCGACGACATCCTTCGGAAGGACATGACGATCCACTTCGTGCAGAGCGTGGATGAAGTGCTGCTCCTGGCCCTGACCCCGGCGCCGAAGGCGCCGTCGGACCGCCGCTCCCGAGCACGAGCCCAGCCGGGCCTGCAGTAGACGCCCCGTTACACACCCGCCAGCAGCAGGCCGGCGACCGTCTTCATGTCCGAGATGGCGCCCTGCCGAATCATGTCGCGGACCTGCCCGGGTGAGAACGTGCCTGTCTCGATGGACTCGTCCTCATCGGGGAGGGCTCGTGGCTCTCCGGGACGTGGCAATCGCAGCCCTGTCATGCGGTAGAACGTCATGGATTCGTCGCAGTACCCTGGTGTGGGGTACAGCGTGCCGAGCGGTTCTACGGCAGCTGCCACCATTCCGGTCTCTTCCTGGCACTCGCGGACGGCCGCCGCCTCCACGCGTTCGCCAGCCTCGAGCGTGCCCGCGGGGAGTTCCCAGGCGTACGCGCCGATGGCGTGCCGATACTGGCGGACCAGGATCAGCTGTCCGTCGTCGGTGAGCGGCACCATGACCACTGAGCCCGGATGGTGCACGATCTCCATGTCGAGCGTGGAGCCGCCCGGCAACGTCACCGACTCGATCGTGACCGTGAACACCCGGCCCGTGAAGACCGCTCTGACCTCGTGCGGTACCACCCGATCGCTCACTGCGCCTCCTCCTCCGGCTGCTCCTCTTCATCCGGCTCGTCCAGTCCTGGCAGGTCCTGCAGCACCGACACGAGTTCGGGGGGCAGCGGGGCGACGCACTCGACGCGCCGCCCGTCGGCAGGGTGCTGGAACACGAGTTTGGCCGCGTGCAGAAAGGGACGTTCCAGTCGCTGCACGGCCTTGATGTCGGCTGACACCCGCCGGTGGACGCCGCCGTACGTGCTGTCGCCCACGATCGGGTGGCCGATCTCCGCGAGATGGACGCGGATCTGGTGGGTGCGTCCCGTCAGGATGGCCACCTGGCAGAGCGTGAGTCCCGGCAGGTGAATCGCGCGCGTGATGCGGGTGACGGCATGCCTGGCGTGCTTGGCTCGCGCGGTCATCTTCTGTCGCTGGGCGGGATCCCGGCCGATGGCTGCGTCGATGCGGCGGCCTGCGTGGACGACGCCCCAGACGAGGGCGACGTACTCCTTCTCGACCTCACGCGCCTGGAACTGGCGGGTCAGCTCGCGGTGCGTGCGGTCGTTCTTGGCCACCACCATCACGCCCGACGTTCCTCGATCCAGGCGGTGGACGATGCCCGGTCGCTCTTCCCCGCCGATGCCGCTGAGATCCGTCACGTGATGGAGCAGGGCGTTCACCAGCGTGCCCGACGCGTGACCCGCCGCCGGGTGGACGACCATGCCCGCCGGCTTGTTGATGACGATGAGGTCCTGATCCTCGTACAGCACGTCGAGAGGAATGGCCTCGGCCGTCATGGTGGCCGGTGCCGCGTCCGGGAGCGTCACGGCGATGCGGTCTCCCGCCCGCAGGTGCAGGTTGGCGCGTGCCTCCCGGCCCTCGACCACCACCTGGCCTTCCGCGATCAGGCGTTGCAGCCGGGCCCTCGACGTGTCGGGCAGCATCGACACCAGGTAGTGGTCCAGCCGCTGATCCGCCTGTTCCGGTGTCACGGCCAGTTCGATGAGCGTGCTCACGGTGAGACGCCGTCCACGCGCATGAACGACGCTCCCGCTTGCGTGAGCCGGTTACGATGCGTG
This sequence comes from Acidobacteriota bacterium, assembly GCA_013140955.1. Taxonomy (GTDB): domain Bacteria; phylum Acidobacteriota; class Vicinamibacteria; order Vicinamibacterales; family UBA2999; genus JABFRY01. The sequence goes on along the minus strand of JABFRY010000023.1, from coordinate 13,594 downwards.
CGTGGCATGTGTCCGTCCTGGGAGGAAGAGGTCGAGAAGCAGCAGGCCCAGGCCGACTGAGATCGCGGCATCCGCGATGTTGAAAGCCCAGAAATGCCATCCCCGCCAGTAGAAGTCGAAGAAGTCCACGACGTAGCCCAACGTGATCCGGTCGACAAGGTTCCCGATGGCCCCGCCGATGATGCCGGCGAGCCCGACACGGGCCATCCGGTGTTCGGCAGGGAGCGACACGGAGTACAGGGCCAGGCCCGCCAGCGAGGCCAGGCCAACGAGCGCCAGCACGAGCGCCTTGTACGGGACATCGACGGCGTTGAACATGCCGAAGGCGGTGCCCGTGTTGTGGACGCGTGTCAGGTCGAAGAATCCCGGGATGACGGGCACCGTGTCGAACAGCTCGAATCGCGCACGGACAACCGCCTTGGAAGCCTGATCCAGGAGAACCACGCCGACCACGATGACGCCCTGGATGAACAACGAGGGGCGCACGGTCAGGAGTTCACCGTTTCGGCGAGGGCGTCGACGCAGCGGTCGCACAGGCCTGCCCAGTCCGCTTCGGCTCTCACGAGCGCTACGTAGCGCCAGCAGCGTTCGCACTTGGTGCCACCCGCCCGTGCCACGTTCACACTCACGCCTTGACTGGTGCCCGGGTCGCCGTGCACCAGCTCCACGTCGGAGACGATGAACAGCGCCGGGAGCTGGTCGGCATGCCGGTCCAGCAGCGCATGCAGCTCTGCCGATGCCACCACCGACACCGTCGCGGTCAGGGAGTTGCCGATGGCCTTCTCCTTGCGCTTCTCCTCGAGCGCGGCGTTCACGATGTCACGCACGTCGCGCAGCCGGTCCCATTCGGCCGTCAGGTCCGGATCGATGGCGTGGCTCAGCGCCGGGAAGGTTTCGAGGTGCACCGAGGCCGAGCGTGCCCCTGGCAGGTGCTGCCACAGTTCGTCGGCGGTGACCGACAGCACCGGTGCCAGGAGACGCGCGAGGGCGTCCGCCATCAGGTACATGGTGGTCTGCCCGGAGCGTCTGGCTGCCGAGCCGGCGCCGAAGGTGTACATGCGGTCTTTCGTCACGTCCACATAGAAGGCGCTCAGGTCCGTGGTCACGACCGCGTTCAGGGTCTGGAACACCGTGGGGAAGTCGTAGGTATCGTAGGCCTTGATGATCCGCTCGGCCGCCGAGGCGAAGCGGCTGAGCGCGTACCGATCCACAGGCTCCAGCTGTTCGATCGGCACCATCTGTGTGGCCGGATCGAAGTCGTAGAGGTTCGCCACGAGGATCCGGCAGGTGTTGCGCCACTTCCGATAGGCCTCGACCACGCGCGCGAGGATCTCGGGACCCAGGCGCACCTCTTCACCGTAGTCGACCATCGCCACCCAGAGGCGCAGGACCTCGGCGCCGCTCGTCTTGATGACGTCCTGTGGCACGACGGTGTTGCCCAGCGATTTCGACATCTTGCGGCCGTTTTCGTCCACCACGAAGCCGTGCGTGAGGACCTGTCGGAACGGTGCGCGTCCGCGGGTGCCGATGCCGATGAGCAGCGAACTGTGGAACCAGCCTCTGTGCTGGTCGCTGCCCTCCAGGTACATGTCAGCCGGCCAGGTCAGTCCTTCGTACCGAGGCAGCACGGCTTCGTGCGTCGAGCCGGAGTCGAACCACACATCGAGGATGTTGAACTCGCGCTCGAACTCCGTGCCTCCGCACGACGGGCACGCCATGCCCGGCACGAGGAACTCCTCGAGCGGCCGCTCGTACCAGGCATCTGCGCCATATTCCTCGAAGACCTTCGCCGCGCGTTCCACGCCCTCGGAGGTGAGGACGGCCGTTCCGCATGCCGTGCAGTCGAGCGCGGGAATCGGGACGCCCCAGGTGCGCTGCCGCGAGATGCACCAGTCAGGCCTGAACGCGATCATGTTGTGGATGCGCTCTCGACCCCACGAGGGAATCCACCGGACGTCCTCGATTGCGGCAAGGGCCTTGTCGCGGAGCCCGTTGGCCTCCATGGACACGAACCACTGGGGGGTGGCCAGGAAGATGAGCGGGTTGTGGCATCGCCAGCAGTGGGGATACGGGTGCTCGAACCGCTCGCTGTGCCACAACCGTCCGCGGGCGCTGAGCGCGGACTCGACGTCCGGATTGGCGTCGAACACGCGCGTGCCCGCGAAGAGTTCGACCGTATCGAGGAAGTGACCGCCGGGGCCGACGGGTGCGTAGACATCCAGCCCATACCGCGTACCGGTCTGGTAGTCCTCTGCACCGTGCCCGGGGGCGGTGTGGACCACGCCGGTGCCCTGCTCCAGGGTCACGTAGTCGGCCAGCACCGCCAGGGAGTCTCGCGCGTAGAGCGGATGCCGGAAGCGCAGCCGCTCGAGAGCCGAGCCGGGCATCGTCGCGACCGGTGTGCCGAGCGGGCGGCCGATGGCCGCTCCCACGCGTTCGGCGAGGTCCCTGGCCACGATCACGAGGCGGTCACCAGCGTCGTACGCCCCGTATACGAACTCGGGGTGGAAGGCCACGGCGAGGTTCGAAGGGATGGTCCACGGGGTCGTCGTCCAGATGAGCACCGACACCGCCTTGTTGGGCAGTGCTGGAACCCGACCAGTCAGGGTGAGACGGTCGTCGTCCGACAGGGGGAACTCGACGTAGATCGACGGCGAGACGTGCGCGTCGTATTCGACTTCCGCCTCGGCGAGGGCCGTGCGGCAGTGAATGCACCAGTGGACGGGCTTCTTGCCCTTGTAGAGCATCCCCTGGTCGACGAAGCGCCCCAGCGCCCGCACGATGGCGGCCTGGAACCCGAAGTCCATGGTGAGATACGGATCCGACCAGAGCCCCAGCACGCCCAGGCGCTTGAACTCCTCCCGCATCACGTCGACGAAGCGCGCAGCGTAGGCCCGGCATTCGCGCCGGAACTCGGCAGCCGTCATCTGCTGCTTCCTCGGGCCGAGTTCCCGGTCCACCTTGAGCTCGATCGGCAGCCCGTGGCAGTCCCAGCCGGGCACGTACGGGGCATCGAAGCCGGCCATGCTGCGGCTCTTGACGACGATGTCCTTCAGGATCTTGTTGAGCGCCGTCCCGATGTGGATGGCCCCATTGGCATAGGGCGGACCGTCGTGAAGCACGAAGGGGGTGGCGTCCCGGCGCCGCGCCCTGATCTGCCCGTACAGGTCCATGGCGTCCCAGCGGGCGATCATCTCCGGTTCGGTCGTCTGGAGATTCCCCTTCATCGGGAAGCCCGTTCTGGGCAGGTTCACCGTGTTCTTCCACTCGGGCATAAGCAGTCATTGTACTCCGGTGCTGGCCCTATAATCCGTGACCATGGCCGTCTCAGACCCTCCCGTCGGCGCGCACGCCCAGGTGCACGAGACCGTTCTCGGGAACGGCCTCCGCGTGCTCGTGCAGGCGAACCATACGGCGCCCCTTGCCTCCGTCTGGTGCTGGTACCGCGTCGGGTCGGGCGACGAGTCGTCCGGGACGACGGGCGTGTCCCACTGGGTCGAGCACATGAACTTCAAGGGCTCCGCCGGCATCCCGCGCGACCGGGTCAAGGGGATCATCGAGCAGCACGGCGGGCACTGGAACGGCTACACGTGGGTCGATCAGACCGCCTATACCGAGACGGCGACCACGGACGCCCTCGACCACATGCTGTTTATCGAGGCCGAGCGGATGGGGCGCTGTCTGTACCACCCGGACGATTGCGAGTCCGAGCGAACCGTCATCATCTCGGAGCTGCAGGGCGGAGAGAACGATCCCGAGCAGCTGCTCGATCAGGAGGTGGCGGCGACGGCGCTGCAGGCGCACCCGTATCGCCACCCGACCATCGGCTGGCTGTCCGACCTGCAGGCCATGAGCCGCGACGATCTGCTGGGGCACTACCGCCGGTTCTACGTGCCGAACAACGCGACGCTGGTCGTGGTTGGCGACGTGGAGCCTGCAGACGTCGTCCGCCGGGCCGTCCGGCACTTCGATGCGATTCCCCCGGGTGACGGACGTCGGGTGCGGCGCACCGCCGAGCCCCCGCAGCGCGGCGGCAGGCGCGTGGACGTGCTGCGTGCAGGCACCACGGCGTACCTGAAGCTGGCCTTCCATGCCCCGGCGTTTCCGGACGTGGACTTCTTTCCCTTCCTGGTGCTGGACGCCGTGCTCACGGGGGCCAAGGGCCTGAGTCTCTGGGCCAGTTTTCGCACGCCGCCACCGCAGCGCAGCACGCGTCTCTATCGCGGGCTCGTGGACAGCGGCCTGGCCTCCTCCGTGATGGGCCTGCTCCTGCCGACGGCAGACCCCTATCTCTACACGTTGTCGGCAACGGTCACCGAGGGCGTGCCCGTGTCCTCGGTCGAGGAGCGTCTCCTCCACCTGCTCGCGGACGTGCGGGATCGCGGTGTGACGCGGGACGAATTCGCGCGCGCCAAGCGGCAATTAGCGGCCCGGTTCGTCTTCGAGAGCGACAGCGTGACCAACATCGGCCACCAGATCGGCTTCTTCGACAGCGTCGGCGACTGGCGCGCGTATCCAGCACTGCGCACGTCGGTCGAGGCGGTGTCCTTCGACGACGTGCTGGCCGTGGCCGCCGCCCGCCTGAGACCCGACGCGTGCACGGTGGGCGTCTTTCAGCCCGTTGCCGACGACCCGGCGCCCCCTCCTGCATCGCCGCCCGTGCCATGACCGGCCCCGCGTCCGCGATCGGAGTGCCAATCCGCCGGCAGCTCGGCAACGGAGCCGTCGTGCTCGTCAAACGTACGACCACTACGCCTGCGGTCACCATCAACGCATCGTTTCGAGCCGGTGCCGTATGCGATCCGCCCGGGAAGGAAGGCCTGGCGCACTTCGTCTCGCGGACGATCGATCGCGGCACGTCCGCTCGAACCGTCGACCAGCTGTCCGACGAGCTCGATGGTCGTGGGGTGACGCTCTCGGTCACGATCAACCGCCACGCGCTCTCCCTGGTCTCCACGTGTCTGGCCGAGGACTTCGACGCGATCCTGCGACTCCTGCTCGAGGTGAGCACGTCCCCGACGTTTCCCGACGAGGAGGTCGATACGCGGCGGCGCGAGATCGTCACGCTCATTCGACAGGACGACGACACGCCGGGGACGGTGGCGCTCGAGCGCGTGATGCGGCTGCTCTACGGCGAGGCGCATCCCTACGGGCGGCCTCCGCGGGGCACCGTGGACAGCGTGCACCGCCTGCGCCGCTCCGATCTCGCCGACTTCGTGGCGGCCCGGGTGGTGCCCTCGACCCTCGTCCTGGCCATCGTCGGGGACGTCGATCCCGATCGGGCCCTCGCCCTCGCATCCAGCCTGCTCGACTCCCTGCCCGGTGGAGCGGCCATGCCCCTGCTCGACCCGTCGATTCCGAGGCCGGCAGGCCGCCGCGACGAGTTCATCGCCATGCCCGGGAAGGTCCAGGCTGACATTGCCGTGGGCTTCGTCGCCGTCGCCAGGGCTGATCCCGCCTACGAGTCCTACTGGCTGATGAACACCATCCTGGGCCAGTACGCCCTCGGCGGTCGTCTGGGTGCCCGCATCCGTGAGCGCCAGGGGATGGCCTACTACGTCTCGAGCGCGTTCGAGGCTGCGGACGTTCCCGGGCCACTGCTCATCCGGGCGGGTGTCGATCCGGGCAACGTGGGTTCCGTCCTGACCGCGGTCGACGAGGAGCTGCGGACGTTCATCGCGGAGGGGCCATCGGATCGCGAGCTGCGGGAGGCGACCCAGTACATGGTCGGCTCCCTTCCACGACGGCTCGAGACGAACGCCGGTATCGCCTCGTTCCTGCAGACCGTCGAGTTCTTCGGTCTGGGCCTCGACTACGATCGACGGATGGCCGGCCTGCTCGCATCGGTGACGAGGGACGCCGTGCAGGCCGCTGCCGCGCGGCTCGATCCCGACCAGGCCACCGTGGTCGTGGCCGGTCCTCCAGAGGCGCGCCCGTGAGCGTGCTCGCCGGGGTCGAGGCCGTGTTCTTCGACGTGGACTTCACGCTCATCTACCCCGGACCGACGTTCGAAGGGGAGGGCTACGAGCGGTTCTGCGCGTCCTACGGCCTGAGTGTGGATCCCGCGCGGTTCGGCGCCGGCGTGCTCGCGGCCTCCGACATCCTCGACGACCAGCAGGACCACGTCTACGACCCGGCGATCTTCGTCCGGTACACGCGCCGGATCATCGAGGAGATGGGCGGGCGTGGCGATGCCGTCGAGGCCTGCGCCCGAAACATCTACGAGGAGTGGGCAGCCTGTCAGCACTTCCACCTGTACGACGACGTGGTACCCGCCCTGCGGGAGCTTGCGGGGCGGGGCGTGACCCTGGGACTGATCTCGAACTCACACCGGTGCCTCGTGTCGTTCCAGGAGCACTTCGCGCTCGACGGCCTGATCGCCGCGGCGGTGTCGTCGTCCGAGCACGGGTACCTGAAACCGCATCCCAGCATCTTCGAGGAGGCGCTCACCCGTGCCGGCGTCGCGGCCGGCGTCTCCGTCATGGTCGGCGACAGCGTGCCGCATGACATCGAAGGCGCCCTGCAGGCCGGCCTGCGCGGTGTACTCGTGCACCGCTCGGCGGGTATGCCGCGGGCGACGCCAGCCGGCGTGCCCGTGGTGCGGACGCTCGCGGAGCTGCCCCCGCTGCTCGCATTCCCGCCCGCCGGAGGGCCGGACCTCCGGCCGTGACGGCCCCGACGCGTACGCAGCGGCTCGCAGAGCGGGAGCGTGCGCTGGCAGCTGGTCTCGAGGTGCTGGAGTGGCCGCTCGACCCGTTCGACCAGACTCAGTGCACGCTCGTCGTCGGGGAGCTGGGTGCCACCGCACGACGCTATCGCCAGCATGACCACAGGCTGCTGGTGGAATGGCTGATCGCCTCCGCCCACGTGCAGCGCCGTCTGGCGGCCTCGGGCTCCGGACGCCTCACCATCCGGTCGCACGCCGCCCTCGTGGCCCCAGCGATCAACGACGTCGTCCACGACGGCCAGTGGCTCACGTGCGGGCCCGTGTTGCTGGATGTCGGCGCCGAGCGGGCCTGGGTTCAGGTACCGCTCCGGTTCAACGCGCTCGAGGCCGACGCCCCGGCCCTGGCCGGCGACTGGCGGAGCCGCCTCGCGTTGGTCTTCACCCACTGGTTCGCCGCGGGCTACCGCGCGGTGGACTACCAGGTGTCGTCCAAGATGGGCCTGGGCCGGTTCCTCCTCGCGCGCCAGGAGTGACCTTCGCCTCACGACGCATTGGGGGCGCTCCTGTTCGGGCGTGCTGGCCGTGGGGCCTGCCTCGTCGGGCTGCGTCCGGTGCGGGTGGGAATCAGCCGGGAGGCCAGGTGAGGCTACGCCCGGCCAGGACGTGCAGGTGCACGTGGAAGACAGACTGTCCGGCGTCGGCGTTGCAGTTGAACACGGTGCGGTAGCCACGCACTCCGTATCCGCGTTCCTGCGCGAGCGTCGCACCGACCCTGACGAGCCGGCCGACCAGCGCGTCGTCGGCAGACGCCAGGTCGTTGAGGGTGGACACGTGCCGCTTCGGAATCACGAGCGCATGGAAGGGCGCCTGGGGCGTCAGGTCGCTGAACGCGACGACCTCGTCGTCCTGGTGGAGGATCGTTGCGGGAATCTCGCCTGCGGCGATCCGGCAGAAGATGCAGGTGCTCATCACGCGATTCTACGCCCCCGGCTGCTGGCCGAACCGGTCAGCGCCTGGTGACGACCACCGTGCGCGGAATGCCCTGCAGGTCCTCACGGATCCCTGTCAGCTGCAGATCCGGGCGCGCGGTGACGAGGGCCGCCACGCTGGGGCTCTGCCCTGCGCCAATCTCCATGACCAGGGAGCCCGATGGCGCCAGGACCCGTGCGGCCGTGTCGATGACGGCCCGTATGGCATCGAGGCCGTCGCGTCCGGAGAAGAGCGCCAGGTCCGGCTCGTGACGAACCTCTGAGGGCAGGCTCGCCGCGTCGGCCTCCGCGATATAGGGCGGGTTGGACACGATGAGGTCGAACGGCCCGGCGAGGCCTTCGAGCATGGAGGTCCGGACCAGGTCCACGCGCGTCGCCACGCCGTGCCGGTCCACGTTTCGACGAGCTATGGCCAGGGCGCGCCAGGACAGGTCGGTGCCAACGACCCGGACGGCTGGGGCGTTCGCCGCGATCGACACGGCCAGGCACCCGCTGCCGGTGCCGATGTCGGCCGCGAGAGCCCGGCCCCGCCCGCGCAGCAGACCCAGCGCCTCCTCGACGATCAGTTCCGACTCGGGCCGTGGGACGAGCACATCGTGCGAGACGACGAACGTCAGGTTCCAGAACTCGCGCTCGCCCAGCACGTACGCCATCGGTTCACGCGCGGCCCGCCTGGCGATGAGGGCGGAGAAGGCGGGTTCGAGGACGGAGGGCGCCGGTCCGTTCCGCTCCGCCAGCAGCGTTGCGCGATTCCAGCCGAGGACGTGCCCTGCCGCAAGCTCGACGTCGAGTCCGGCCTCGTCCGTGGCAATGCCGGCGGCGACCAGCAGGGCCTTCGCCCTGCCGAGCCGGTCGCCCAGCGTCACGGCCTGGCGGACTCCGCTTCCTGCGCGTCCGACATCGTGACTTCCCGCAGCTTCTCCGCGTTGTAGTGGCTGGACACCTGGTCGAGGAGTTCCGCGATGTCGCCCTCCATCACGTCGGACAGCCGGTGGGTCGTGAAGTTGATGCGGTGATCCGTGATGCGGCTCTGCGGGAAGTTGTACGTGCGAATCTTCTCCGAGCGCTCGCCCGTGCCCACCTGGCCGCGACGTTCGCGCGCGATGGCCTCCTGCTGCTTCTGCAGTTCCATCTCGTACAGGCGGGCGCGGAGCACCTTCATGGCCTTCGCCCTGTTCTTGATCTGCGACTTCTCGTCCTGCTGGGAGACGACGAGCCCGGTGGGCAGGTGGGTGAGCCGGACCGCTGAGTACGTGGTGTTCACGCTCTGGCCGCCAGGACCGCTCGAGCAGAACGTGTCCACGCGCAGGTCCTTCTCGTTGACCTGGATGTCCACCTCCTCCGCCTCGGGCAGCACCGCCACCGTGGCCGTGGACGTGTGGATGCGCCCGCTCGCCTCGGTTGCGGGCACCCGCTGCACCCGGTGCACCCCGCTCTCGTACTTGAGACGGCTGTAGACGCCCTGCCCTTCGATGGAGACGATGACCTCCTTCAACCCGCCCGCGCCGCTGTCGCTCGAGGACAGGAGGTCGAGGCGCCAGCGCTGCCGTTCCGCGAAGCGGCTGTACATCCGGAACAGCTCCGCTGCGAAGAGGGCCGCTTCGTCTCCCCCCGTGCCGGCGCGGATCTCGAGGATGACGTTCTTCTCGTCGTTGGGATCCTTCGGGACGAGCAGGACCTTCAGGTCGTGCATCAGCGCATCGCGCTGCTCGCGGAGGGCGGTGAGTTCCTCCTCGGCGAGCGCCCGCATTTCCGCGTCGGCCCCCGATGCCAGTTCCTGCGCGCCCTCGATGCCCTGGAGCACCGTCTTGTAGAGCCGGAACTGGCGCACGAGCGGCTCGAGCTCGGAGAGCGTCTTGGCCGCCTTGCGGTACTCAGCCGCGTCGGCCTGGAGTTCGGCCGTGCCGAGCCTGGCCATGAGCTCCTCGTACCGCGCTTCAACCGAGTTCAGCTTGTCGAACATACCTTCAACTCAGCCGCCGGATACCGGTGGCAGGAATGCGATCTCGTCCCCGTCCCGAACGGCCGCCGACATGCGCGAATAGTCGGCGTTGACCGCGACCGACATGATGCGCTCGTACTCGGCGACCTGCGGATACTCGTCGACGAGCGATCGCCACGCAGAGGCGACGGTGGCCGGCTCCTCGAGCTCCCGCACCAGCTCGCCCGATCCAGCGAGGTCCCTGAGACGGGCGAACAGCCGCACGGTCACGCGCATGACACCCTGAGCGCCTGGGCCCTGGCCGCCTCGTCCTCCGGATCGGCCGTGGCCCCTTCCAGCCAGACGTCGCCACCCTCGAAGTGTTCCCGCTTCCAGATGGGGACGATCTGCTTCACCCGTTCGATCGCATAGCGACAGGCCGAGAAGGTGTCCGCACGATGGGCTCCGGCGGCGGCGATGACGATACTGGCTTCCCCCGGGTCGAGGCGCCCAATCCGGTGGTGCAGGGCGAGCCGGACGCCCGGCCACGTCTCGCCAGCCTCGCTGACGATGCGTTCCATCCCCTTGACGGCCAGGGGCACGTAGGCCTCGTACTCGAGAAACGTCACCGTCCGGCCCTGGTTGTGATCGCGCACCAGCCCGCTGAACGACGCCACCGCGCCCGAGGCCGACCCGCCCGCGCTGACCACGTCGATGACGGCCTCGAGGCTCAGGGGGGCTGTCGTGACGGCAACCGCGGGAACGGCCATGTGCTCAGTATACCGACGGCCGGGGAGGGGCGCCGTCATTGGATGCGGCCCCCCGCGCCCGCGATTCCACGCCATCCATGGTCCATCGGACCATGGCCCCGCCCGAGCCCAGGCGCGTGGCGCAATGCGCCGGCCACATAGGCCTGGGCTCCGGCCACCGCATCCTCCACGCTCCGGCCCAGGGCGAGGCCGGCCGCCACCGCGGCGGCAAACGTGCACCCCGTGCCGTGCGTGTGCCGTCCGGGCACGCGCTCCACGCGGTACTCGGCAAAGCGCTGCCCGTCGAACACGAGGTCGGCGATCTCATCGCCGGGGGCGTGGCCCCCCTTCACGACGACCCACCGCGGACCGAGAGCGTGCAGGCGGCGTGCGGCCTCGTAACGGTCGGCCTCCGTGCGAATGGTCTGACCGACGAGCACTTCCGCCTCAGGGATGTTCGGCGTGATGACCTCCGCCAGGGGCAGGAGCTGTCGCACCATCGTGGCGACCGCCGCGTCGTCGAGCAGCCGGTCTCCGCTCTTGGCCACCATCACCGGGTCCACCACCAGGTGGGGGATGGCCCACTCGGCGACGGCCGACGCCACGGCCTCGACCACGGGAGCTGTCGGCAGCATGCCGGTCTTCGCGCCGTGGACGCCGAGATCGCTCGCGACGGCCCCGATCTGCGCGGCGACCAGCGTGGGCGAGACGGCCTCGAAGGCCGTGACCCCCAGCGTGTTCTGCGCCGTCACGGCGGTGATGGCACTCGTGCCGAACACGCCGTGCGCCATGAATGTCCTGATGTCGGCCTGGATGCCGGCTCCACCACCCGAGTCGCTTCCCGCAATTGTCAGTGCAATACGCATACGGTACAATTCGCCACCATGCAGAGCGCCACGCCTTCCACGCTGGTCCAGTTGATCGCATCGCGACGCGACCGGCTTCACACCAACGGACTCGTGCAGGCAGGCGCCGTGCTCTTCGTCACGGTTCTCACGGCCGCGTCCGCGCAGCTGAGCGTACACCTGCCGTACACCGCCGTGCCGCTGACCCTGCAGCCCATGATCGTCCTGATGGGGGGGCTTGCGCTCGGGTCCCGGCTGGGCGCGGCCAGTCAGCTTCTCTACCTGGCCGCGGGCGTGGCCGGCTTGCCGGTGTTCGCCACCTCGCTCACGCTGCCCCCCGGGGCGGCACGCCTGCTGGGCCCGACGGGTGGCTACCTCATGGCCTATCCGCTGGCGGCCTTCCTCACGGGCGCGCTCGGCGAGCGCGGGTTCAATCGTCGCTACCTGACCTCGGTGCTGGCCATGTGCGCCGGGCTGTTCGTGGTGTATGCAGGTGGCGTGACCTGGCTGGCGACGTTCCTCCCCGAGACCGGGCCCGCCGCGCTGGCGGCGGCCTTCGCCGCTGGCGCCGCGCCGTTCCTGGTCGCCGACGTGATGAAGCTGGCCGTCGCTGGCGGGGCGGTGCCGCTGCTCTGGCGGCTCTTCGGCTATCGTCCCAGCACCAGCAAGTACTGATAGGGCAGCGACGCCCGTTCCAGGACCCGCAGGCCAGCGCGCCGCGCGTCTGCTTCCACCAGCGCCTGCTCGACGCGCACGCCCTCCCGCGGACCCGGACCAGGGCCCCCGTTGCCTGGCTTGTAGTTCACGATGCCGATGCGGCCCCCCGGGGTCAGCGACAGGGCCAGGTTCGACAGGAACGTCACCCGGTCCTCGACCTCCGGATACACATCGACGACGAGCACGGCGTCGAGCGCACCCATCGGGAGGTTCGGAGAGCTGCCCTCCCCGAGCCGCGTCTCCACGTTCTGCAGTCCTTCGCGGGCGACCCGCCGCCTGATGGCGACGAGCATCTGCGGCTGCACGTCCTGGGCGTAGACGACGCCGTTGGGCCCGACGCGCCTGGCCAGTCGAATGGTGAACCAGCCCGCGCCCGCGCCGATGTCGGCGACCTTCGCGCCATCGGCCACGCCCAGCGTGTCCATGATCTGATCCGGCTGTTGCCACAAGTCGCGGTCCGGCCCCTCGAGCAGCCCCAGATCCTGCGGTGGAAAGAGCGGCGCGTGCGGCTGCGGGGGCGCGCCTCCGCGCGAGGGTTCCTGCGCGTAGCCGGCCGTCGACAGGAGTGCACAGAGAAGGCCTGCGCCCAGACGGGTCACGACGAGGGCTCCTGGTCACCGGCGGCGTCCCCGGCGATGCCGGGACGCGTCATGCGCCCGGGTGACAGGATCAGGTCCAGCTGCTCGGGCGCCAGCAGGCCCCGTTCGAGCACCAGTTCCCGGATGGTGCGTCCGGTCTCCACCGCCGCCTTCGCGATGTCTGCGGTTCTGGCGTAGCCGATGTGCGGGCTGAGCGCGGTCGCCACCGCGGTGCTGCGTTCGAGCAACTCGAGACAGCGCGCGTCGTCCGCTTCGATGCCGTCCACGCAGCGCGTCGCCAGCATGCGCATGGCTTCCCGCAGGATGCGCGACGTATGCAGGGCGTTCCACGCGATCACCGGCATCATGACGTTGAGCTCGAGCTGTCCGGCCTCTGCTGCGGCCGACACCGTGAGATCGCAGCCCAGGGCCTGATAGCAGACCTGGTTGACCATCTCGGGAATCGAGGGGTTCACCTTGCCCGGCATGATCGACGAACCCGGCTGCACGGCCGGAAGCCTGATCTCGGCCAGTCCGGCACGAGGTCCCATCGACAGCAGCCGCAGGTCGTTGGCGATCTTCGACAGTTCGACCGACAGACGGCGCATGGCCCCCGAGTAGCCGGCCACGTCGCCCATGCTCTGGGTCACCCGGAACGGATTCGCCGCGGGGCGGACGTCGAGGCCCGTGAGCGCCCGCAGCGTCCCCGTGACACGTTGCGTGTAGTCGTCGCCAGCGTTCAGGCCCGTACCTACCGCCGTGGCGCCGATGTTGAGCTCCAGCAGGCGGGTGGATGCGTACTCCAGATCCTCCACGGCGGCTGCCACGCAGGCCGCATAGCCCGAGAACTCCTGGCCGAGCGTCATCGGCACCGCGTCCTGCAGGTGCGTCCGCCCGACCTTGAGCACCGCGGCGAAGCGCACGGACGCCCGGTCGAGCGACGACGCCAGGTTTCGCGCTGCCTGGACGAGGCGGGCGTGCTCGCCCAGGAGCGCCAGGCGCGTGGCGGTCGGAAAGACGTCGTTGGTGGACTGGCCCATGTTGACGTGGTCGTTCGGGTGGACCAGGTCGTACACGCCCCGACGGCCGCCGAGGAGCTCGGCCGCACGATTGGCCAGTACCTCGTTC
>JABFRY010000457.1 GCA_013140955.1 Acidobacteriota bacterium | reverse complement strand
TGTCGGCCAGCGCGGCCAGCAGGACGCTCGCCAGCACGAGCACGCGTGCCAGCGCTGTCCGCAGCTCCCGCGCCAGCAGCGCTGTCTGAAACAGTGGCGCTGTTTGCCCAGGGCCCTGGCCGCGCTGGCCGACACCCGGCACGGTCCACGGTGTGTGCGAACCGTGGCGCATGTCAGATGGCGATCGTGAGTACGCCGCCCGAGAAGGCGGTGGCGAACGTGGGCAGCGCACGCGTCGCCGGCCCGTTGAGGACGGCACCCCCGGCGCTGAACTGCGACCCATGGCATGGGCACACGAAACGGGCACCGCTGAACCCGGTGATTTCGCAGGCTTCGTGCGTGCAGGTGGCGGTGAGCGCCGTGAACGTGTCCTCTGCCGTGCGAGACACCAGGAACACGCCCGCCGCCGTCCGCACCTGTGCCAGACCACCGACGGCACCGAGCGGCGAGGCGCCGTCGATGGTGACCGTCACGGTCCGGCCGCTGACGCTACCGGCCACGGTGCTCAGGGGCGTGCCTGTCGAGGGTGCCGTGGGCGAGGACGAGCCGCCGCCACAGGCCCCGAGCAGGGGACCCAGCGTGGCGACCGACGCCAGCCGGCAGGCCGCGGCGCAGAACTGGCGCCGGCTGTCGTCAGCCGGTGTGAGGGTGTCATGTGGCATGGCGAGGTTCCTCCGAACGGATGCGGGTCGAGGTCGAACGGTTGATGGGACGGCGGCGCCATAGGCAAGTCGGGTGCCACGGCTCAGGTCAGCCTGTCAGGGCCACACGGCGGCTCACCGTTGTGGCGGCGTAATCCAGGAAGACACCCGACGTCCTCTCCGGATAACATCCTCCACCCGACATCGTCGCCGGCTCGAGTCGCCGCCCCGGCGGGCGGGTCGGCCGTCAAGGGGGTGCTTTATGAGACCGTTCAGCGTCCGACCTGTCTGGCTGCTGGTCCTGCTCGGCGCGGCAACCGTCGCCGCATGCGCCGCACCGGCCCGGCCGCGTCCGGTGACCACGCCCCAGGCCTCCGCGCCCGCCTCCTTGCAGGGCTCGTCCTGGGTCGCCGTCGAAATCGACAACACGGGGGTCCTCGACCGTGTGCGCTCCACGCTGGACTTCCAGCCCGATGGGCGCGTCGCCGGCTCCACCGGCTGCAACCAGTACACCGCACCCGTGCAGGCCGGCGAGGCCGTGCTGCGGATCGGGGCCGCCGGCGTCACGCGGCGTGCCTGTGACGGCAGCATCATGGACCAGGAGCTTCGCTTCGTCACCGCGCTCTCCGCCGTCGCCTCGTACCGCCTGGAAGGCTCGCAGCTCCTGCTGCTCGACGAGGCCGGGCGCACCCGCGTCCGCCTGGTCTCGGCGTCGTCGATCGCAGCGCCCTGACGGTGGCCACGCTCCAACGCACGTCCTTTCTCGCCGTCCTGGTCGCCGCGCTCGGCTACTTCGTGGACATCTACGACCTGATCCTGTTCAGTGTCGTGCGCGTCCAGAGTCTGCTGGGCATCGGCGTGCCCGAGGATCAGCTCCTCGCCACCGGGGTGCTCCTCCTCAACATGCAGATGGGCGGCATGCTGGTGGGCGGGATGCTCTGGGGCGTGCTGGGCGACCGCCGCGGGCGCCTGTCGGTGCTGTTCGGCTCCATCGCGATGTACTCGGTCGCCAACATCGCCAATGGTCTCGTGGACTCGGTCGGCGCCTATGCCGCGTGGCGCTTCATCGCGGGGGTGGGCCTCGCGGGCGAACTGGGCGCGGGCGTCACCCTGGTGAGCGAGGTGATGACGAAGGAGGCGCGCGGCTATGGCGCCATGATCGTCTCGGCCGTTGGCATCCTGGGCGCCGTGGTCGGGGCCCTCGTGGGCGACCTCTTCGACTGGCGGATTGCCTACTTCGTGGGGGGCGCCATGGGCATCGCGCTGCTCATCCTGCGCATCGGGGTCGCCGAGTCCGGGATGTTCGAGCAGGTACGACACACGGCGGTGCGCAAGGGCGACTTCCTCATGCTCTTCCGCACGGCCGAGCGCCGCCGGCGCTACATCTCGGTCATCCTGATCGGGGTCCCGATCTGGTACGTCATCGGGATCCTGGTGACCTTCGCGCCCGAGTTCGGGAGGGCCATGGGCATGACCGAGATCCCCCTGGCGGGCCGGGCTGTGATGTTCTGCTACGCGGGGCTCTCGCTCGGCAGCCTCCTCAGCGGGACGCTCAGCCAGGTCTGGCGCACGCGCAAGCGCGTGGTGCGCGCGTTCATGATCGCCACGACCGTCAGCATCGCCGTGTATTTCGTGGCCGCGAGCGTGTCGCTGACCGTCTTCTACGCCGTGTGTCTGATGCTGGGGGTGGCGACGGGCTACTGGGCGCTCTTCGTGCTCATGGCGTCGGAGCAGTTCGGCACCAACATCCGCGCGACGGCGACGACCACGGTGCCCAATTTCGTGCGCGGGTCGGTGGTGCTCGTCACCTCGCTCTTCCAGTTCGGGACGGCCTACCTTGGCGTGCAGGGGAGCGCGATTGCGGTGGGACTGCTCACGCTCGTGGTGGCCTTCCTGGCCCTCGAGCGCCTGCCCGAGACCTACGCGAAGGACCTCGACTACATCGAGGGCGAGGGCTGAGCCTCAGGGCTGAGTCTCAGGGCTGAGCGCTACTGGTTCGGACGCAGATCGACGACCACCACGCGTTCGGACGGCACGGGCCGGCCGTCCTGTGTCGCAGGCTCGTAGCGCCACGACCTGGCCGCTGCCAGCAGCGCCGGGTCGTAGGTGGGGTGGACGGGGCGGTCCATCGCAGCCGACGTCACCCGCCCGTCCACACCGATGAACACCCGGATGGCGCCGGAGAAGCTCACCGAGGCGAACTCCCGATTCGGTGGCCGCCACGGGGGCAGGTCCTGCTCGATCGGCACCGCGGGCCGGACCACGGGTGGTGCCGCGGGGACCACGGGCGGGGGCGCAGCCGCCTCCGCTTCTGCCGCGGCCTGTTCGGCCTCCATCGCGGCGGCCGACTTCGTCAGGTCTACGAACCCGGACACCAGCAGCCGGAGGTCGGCCAGGTCGGCGTCGTCCTCGACCACCGGGTCGTTGAGCAGGCGCAGCGCGGTCTCGAACCGGGGGCGTGCCCGCACGAGGTCTCCGCCCTGGAACAGTTCGCGGGCCTCGGTGAAGACCTCGCGCGCGCGGTCGGGCAGGAGTTCGGCACGCGCCGCGTCGAACATCGCGATGAGGCGGGGCGGTACGTCCGCGGCCGCCGGCACGAAAAACGGGTCGGCCGCCACGGCGAGCTTCACGGAGGCCAGCGCTTCGTCGGAGCGTCCGAGACCCAGCAGACACAGGGCGCGGTACTGGTGCACCTGCTCGAAGCCGTTCTGGAACTCGCTTCGGTCCAGCAGGGCCAACGCCTCGGCATAGGACGCCTCAGCGTAGAGCGCCTTGGCCTGGTCCAGTGGGGTGGACGTCTGCGCCGCGGCACCAGCCGCCGCGAGGAGCAGGGCCAGAAGCGCCGGGACCGCGCGGCTCACTGTCCCGCCCTGCCGCCCGGCTGCCGCAGGTCCACGGCGAGCCGGGCCGGCTCGCGCAGCGTGACCAGCAGGCTTTCCCGCCGTTCGCCGAGCTGCGGATGCCGGAACACGACTTCGTGCCGCCCGATGGTGCGGGACAGGTTCCCGATGGGCGTTTCGCCGATGCGCTCCCCGTCGATCCACACCTCGGCCCATGGCTGGGCGTTGATCGATACCGGAGCAACGGGCGGGGTGAAGGGCAGCACGATCGTCTGGCCCGCGGTCACCAGCACGGGGAGCTGGCCTCGATACCCCAGCTGCTCGTTGACCAGGTCGAGCATGTGGTCGCCGACCGGCAGCATCAGCCGACCGACTTCGGTCGTGCCGAGCAACTCCCCGTTCTCCGAGACGCGCAGCGTGAGGGGCGTGTCGAACGACACCCATCCCGACAGCGTGCCCGGCAGACGCGGCATCGTCATCACCAGCGACGCGGTCGCGCCAGATTCAATCTCGATCGGCCGCTCTACGAGGCCCGTGCGGAAGCGCACCGCCACCGTGTGGGACCCGGCGGGCACGTCACCGAGCGACAGCGGCGAGACCCCACGCTCCACGCCGTCGACCAGGACCGGCACACCGGCCGGCGTGGTGTCGATGGCCAGGGTACCCAGCCGGGCGGCCGGCGCCGCGGCCGCCACGGGCTCGTCCTCGAATTCGAAGAACCGGCCCGTGCTCTCACCCCGGGCTACAGGGAGCGCGACCGACCGCGTCGTGCCCCCCTGCCGCAGCTCGATCTGGCGGGTGCCCGCGGGCAGCGTGAGCTCGAGCGGAGTCTGTCCCCTGACCTCACCGTCGACCACGACCTCCACGCCCGGCCGGCTCGCATCGATGCGGACGGTGCCGACGCCACGGACGTAATCGATGCCGGACTGGCCGAGCCACAGACCCACCACCGGGATCTGGGCGAGCGCCGCGGCGGCGGCGACGTAGGTGATCCAGGAGCGTGTCCCCCGGCCGGCCCGGGTGCCCCGTCCGCCCTCGAAGCTCGCGCGAGCGCGTCGGAGGGCGGTGATCGTCGCCGGGGTTCTGCTCTCGTCGAACGGCAGATCGTCTTCCGACTGGAACTCGGAGAGCGCGTCCGCGTTGATCGACACGAGCTCCGGCGGCTTGGGAGGGGGCGCAGGCTGGCGCAACCATCCACCGAGCGAGAGCATGGGGAGCACCTCGGGGTTGGAACGGGTTCCGTATTCGGCGACCGCACGCGAGCCACTGACCGGGACGGCGGACCGGTCTTGGCGGGGCACGGTAAAAGCCCCCAGATTCTACAACGGGGATGGCCCCGGCGGTACGGCGACGGCGGCGGGGTCAGAACACGTCGAGATCGTGCGCCTCGACCACCTGTCCGGCGTAGGCACCCCGGATCTCGGCCAGCGCCTCCTCCTCGGAGCCGGAGGCGCCGCAGTTGGTGCCGACCTGGTCACACCCGGGATTGGCGCGATGGTGCAGGACGAGCAGCGTGGGCCTGGCCCGGGTGGCGATCTCCGCCAGCTCACGCGTGGAGGTGTGGTACGCCTCGCGATACGCGCGCCAGTCGGGCGTGACCCTGGCGGTGGAGCCCTCCGTGTACACCTCGTGAATGAGGATGTCGCAGCCGTTGCAGGCCTCGACGAGCGCGGGCGTCGGCCGCGCGTCTCCCGAGATGACCACGACTTTGTCCGGCGTCTGGATGCGGTAGCCGAAAGCCGTCCAGGCGCCGTGCAGGACGGGAATCGCCGTGACGGTGACGTTCTCATCCGTATACACGACGCCGGCCTCCACCTCGTGTACGGTGACCCGGTATCCCTCGGGAGGTGACGGCTGCAGATCGTGGAGCCGGTGATCGATGTCTTCCGCCCAGGCGGCCATGATGCCGTCGGTCATCCGGCGCACGCCGGCCGGCCCGTAGACATCGAGCGGCACCTGGCGACCCATGACCCATGGCGTGAGGATCAGATCGGGCAGGCCCATCGTGTGGTCGGAGTGCAGGTGTGTGAGAAAGACGATCCGAAGGTCGACGGCGTCCAGGCCCGCCACGCCCATGCGCGCCGCGGCGCTCGCGCGGCGGACGATGCCCGGGCCCGCGTCGAAGAGATACGAGCGCCCGTTCACGACGATGGCCGTGCCTGCACCGGCGCGATCGGGATCGGGCAGGGGCGTGCCGGTGCCGAGGAAGACCACCCGCGTGGCGCCCGCGGCTGCGG
>JABFRY010000213.1 GCA_013140955.1 Acidobacteriota bacterium | reverse complement strand
GGCCCCGACAGGAGAGATGTCAGCAGGCTCATTCGACGAACGTCACCTTGTTGATTTCACGCAGGGTGGTGAGACCGGTCAGCACCTTCTCGATCGCCGACTCGCGGAGGAAGCGCATGCCCTCCTCGTGTGCGGCCTTCTTGATCTCGGACGCCGGTCGCCGATCGAGGATCATCTCGCGGATCCGGTCCGAAAGGTCCAGCAGCTCGCAGATCGCGGTCCGCCCCTTGAAGCCGGTGCCTCCGCACTCGATACATCCCGCCCCCTCCCAGAACTGGTGGGTCGAGGCCAGGCCCGGATCGAGAGCCGACTCCTCGAGCAGCCGGGGATCCACGGTCGCGGGTCGCTTGCAGTGGGCGCAGATGAGACGCACGAGGCGCTGGGCCAGCACGCAGTTGAGCGCCGACACGAACTGGTAGGGCTCCACGCCCATGTTCAGGAACCGGCCCAAGACGTCCACCACGTTGTTCGCGTGCACCGTGGTGAAGACGAGGTGGCCCGTCAGGGCCGACTGGATCGCAATCTGGGCGGTCTCGGGATCCCGGATCTCGCCCACCATGATCTTGTCGGGATCGTGACGCAGGATGGAGCGCAGCCCCCGGGCGAACGTCAGCCCCTTCTTCTCGTTGATCGGAATCTGCGTGATGCCCCGCAGCTGGTATTCGACCGGATCCTCGATCGTGACGATCTTGTCCTCGACCGACTTGATCTCGGAGAGGGCGGCGTAGAGCGTGGTGGTCTTGCCGGAGCCGGTGGGCCCGGTGACGAGGACCATGCCGTACGGTTCACGGATGTACTTGCGGAAGCGCCCGAGTTCCTGCGACGGGAAACCGAGAATCTCGAGCCGCAGCTCGGTGAACTGCTCGCTGATCGATTCCTTGTCGAGGATGCGGACGACCGCGTCCTCGCCGTGCACGCTCGGCATGATCGACACGCGGAAGTCGATCGTCTTGCCCGGCATCCGCACCTTGAAGCGGCCGTCCTGCGGCACGCGCTTCTCGGCGATGTCGAGCTCGGCCATCACCTTGATGCGCGAGATGATGGAGCTGTGGAACTGACGGGCAATCGGCCGCATCGCCGGCTGCAGCACGCCGTCGATGCGGTACTTCACGTGGACCGCGTCGTCGCCGGTCTCGATATGGATGTCGCTCGCCCGCCGCTGAATCGCGGTGAAGAGCGTCGAGTCCACGAGACGGATGACCGGGCTCACGTCGCTCGTGAGCTTCTCCACGGTCAGGTTGTCCTCGGCACCCTCGTCGTCCTTGAGCACCTGGAGCTGGAAGCCCTCGGTGGCGTCCTCGAGGACGCGCTGGCTGCTCTCGCTCTTCTTCAGGATCGACTGGATGGCCGACGGCGCACCGACGGTGACCTTGATGGGGGTGGCCAGGATCACGCCGAGTTCGTCGATCATCGGCAGGTCGGTGGGGTCCGACACCACGATGACGAGCGCGCGGCCCTCGCGGCGGTGCGGCACGAAGCCGTACCGCAGCATCACGTCGGCGGGAATGGCCCTGAAGAGCTCCTGGTCGATCCGGAACTCGTCCATGTCCACGAAGTCGAGTCGGTACCGGGACGCCAGGGCGCGGGCACGCGCCACTTCCTCCGAGCGGTCCTCCGGTGACTGGATGAGGCCGGTTGCGTTGGCGGAATCCATGCGTCTCCGATTGCCTGTCAGCCCACCACCGCGCTCAACTCGAACAGCGGCAGGTAGAGCGCCACCACGACCAGCGCGATGACGACGCCCATGATCACGAGGAGCACCGGTTCGATGAGCGTGATGAACCGGGCGACTTCCGTCTCGATTTCTTCGTCGTAGAAGTCGGCCAGGCTGCTGAGCATCTCCTGCAGCGCGCCGGTGGACTCACCCACTTCGACCATCTTGATCGCCACGTCGGGGAACACCTCCCGCGCGCGCAGCGCGCCCGCGAAGCTCTCGCCCTCGCGCACGCGCCGACCGACGGCATCCATCTCGGCAGCGACGTGCCGGTTCGCGGTGGCCTGCACCCCGATGTCGATGGCGCTCACCAGGGGAATACCGCCACCGAGCAGCGTGCTCAAGGTGCGCGCCAGCTGTGCGGTCGTGAACTTGTGCAGCGTATGGCCCACGACCGGCAGGCTCAGGAGCCACCGATCGAGGCGCCGGCGATCGCCCCGCTTGAACCAGGTCACGCCGGTGGCGACGACCGCACCGGTGACGAGCAGGACCAGGAGCAGATTGCCGGCCAGCACGGACGACACGCCCACGATGACCCGCGTGGCCAGCGGCAACTCGCGATCGAACGTGGCGTAGAAGTCACTGAAGGCCGGCACCACCCTGAACACGATGATGCCAATCAGACCCAACATCAGCGTAACGAGGATGGCGGGATAGATCAGGGCCGAGATGGTCCGCCGGCGGACCGCCCCCGAGATCTTCTCGTAGCTGACGTACCGGCGGAGGACCCCGTCCAGACTGCCGCTGCGCTCCCCGGCGGTGAGTGAGGCGGCATACACCGGGGGGAACAGGTCGGCGTGAACGGCGAATGCATCCGAGAGCGCGCTGCCCGCCCGGACCTTGTCGTAGACCCCGTCGAGTACGCCCTTGAAGGTGGGCGTCGCCACGCGCTGGCGCAGGATGTCGAGCGACTGCACCAGGGGCATGCCGGCCTTGAGCAGGGTGGCCAGCTCCTGATTGAACATCAGGAACTCCTGCCGGGGGATCCGGCGCCGTCCGCTGAACGGGAGGCTCAGGCCCTGCAGACCTGCCTTCGGCCGCAGCGAGAGGACGAGCAGGCCCTTCTCATCGAACTCGCGGCGCAGACGGGCTTCGTCCTCGGCCACGTAGATCCCTTCCAGGACCTCGCCGCCGGGGGTGCCGAGCCTACAACGAAATTCCATCGTAAGACACTGAAGAACCTGACATTACGGTGTGCAGTCTACAGCAAGTCCCGGCAGTCCTGGCCGCCCGGGCAGGCGCTGGTTGCCCCCCTTGGACGACGGCGAGGGCTCGGAGGTCGGCGACGGCCGCACCCCGCACCTGCGACAGGTCTATTCCTGTTGTTTCGGCTCGACGGCCGCCCGAAACACCCTCAGCCCGAGTTCCCGCCGGTCGGGGCTGTCGAGGGCGGGCACGTCGGCTGGGACGACGGTGGGCACGACCCCGAGTTGGAGGTCGATGGTCTCCCCGGGCTCGCCGTTGCCGGCGAGATCGGCCGCCAGCGGAATGTCGAGGACCTGCCGGCGCCCTGGCGTCACCTCCACACTGCCCACTACGAGCCCCCCGTGGCGGACCTCCACCTGCTGGGCGGGGAACGCCGGTGGCTGCTCGGCGTCGAGGTACAGGGTGCCGCCGTCAGGCAGTGCCCGCACGGTGAGGGTGGCCTCGCGGGTCGACCAGTGCCACGCGGAGCCGGGCCGCCCGTCGCCGGGTTCCGGGTCGTGCCAGCCGTCGCCGAAAACGACGCGCGTGGCGCTCTGCTGCGGGCCGAGCTCGAAGGCGCCGACCCGGTAGGCGCGCAGTCCGACGTCCTCCCCGCCGAGCAGCGGAGCCCGCGCGCCCGTGGCCGGCTCGTACAGGCCCACGCTGACCTGCACCGGGCCGAGCGCGGCGGACTCGGGCACGATGACCGTGCGCGAGTACTCGACGACATCGCCCCCGCGCCAGGCTCGTGGCGCCACGGGCGGGACGTGGTCGTCGGTGAAGAGCGTTTCGCCGATGTCGCTCAGGAAGTGGACGAAGACCTGCGCATCGCCCGGGGAGGGCGCCCGTTCGGGCACCGTGAACCGATAGTCCATCTGCAGCGCGCTGCCGGCGGTGACGGCGCTCCGATCGAGTTCGACGGCTACGCGTGCGACGGGCGCGGCGGGCCCCTCCTCCCCCGCACACGCAGGCAGCATGGCCAGTGTGAGCATCAGGGGGTACACGCCACGCACACGGGAGAAGGCCGACGGCATGAGTGGCATGATACTCCGCAAGTCTGCTACAGTTCGGCCCGTACGATGACAACTGGCGACGCGCTCGGCATGATTGAAACCCGTGGCCTCATCGGGTCGGTGGAAGCCGCCGACGCGATGGTGAAGACCGCCAACGTGACCCTCATCGGCAAGGAGTACATCGGTGCCGGGTACGTCACCGTTCTCGTGCGAGGCGACGTCGGGGCGGTGAAGGCGGCCACCGACGCCGGCGCCGCCGCCGCGCGGCGGGTGGGAGAGCTCATCTCGGTGCACGTCATCCCGCGTCCCCATGCCGAGGTGGAGCGGATGCTGCCGAAGGCCTGACCGGCCTGGACACCAACGGGCACATGGCCGGCCAGAGCCCCGCCAGACACACCGACCGCGACCTCACCTCGATCGCCGATGCGCGCACGCTGACACGGGCGGCCGCGCAGGCCCGGGGCCCCCTCGCCGAACTCTCCCAGGCCCGGATCGACGCGATCGTCACCGCGATGGCGGACGCCGTGACCCCGCACGCGGAGGCCCTGGCCCGGCTCGCGGTCGAGGAAACCGGCTACGGCGTCGTGGCCGACAAGGTCCAGAAGAACCTCTTCGCCTCCAGGCGCGTGTACGAGTTCATCCGGCCGATGCAGACCGTGGGCATCGTGCGGCGGGACGAGGCGAAGAAGATCGTGGAGATCGCCGAGCCGTTCGGCGTGGTCGCCGGCATCGTGCCCTCGACCAACCCGACGTCCACCGCGATCTACAAGGTCCTCATCGCGCTCAAGGCACGGTGCCCCATCGTGCTCAGCCCGCATCCGTCGGCTGCACGCTGCATCACGCGGACGGCGGAGATCCTTGCCGATGCGGCGCGCGAGGCCGGTGCCCCCGCCTCCGCCATCGGGTGGATGACGACCGTCACGCTCGAGGGCACGCAGGAACTCATGCGGAGTCGCGACGTGGCCGTGATTCTCGCCACGGGGGGGCTGGGCCTGGTGCGGGCCGCCTACAGCGCCGGCAAACCCGCCTACGGCGTCGGCCCGGGCAACGCGCCGTGCTATGTCGAATCGAGCGCCGACCTTGCGAAGGCCGCGCGCGACATCGTGGCCGGCAAGACCTTCGACAACGGCCTGCTGTGCTCCTCCCCCAACTCCGTCGTGGCCGACGCGGCCGTCGCCGAGGAATTGCGCCGGCACCTGCAGGCCGAGGGCGCCGTCTTCCTGAACGACGAGCAGGCCGGGCGTCTCGCCGCCGCGCTGGTCACGCCGCAGCGACTGCCGAATCCGGCGTTCGTCGGACGGTCGGCCACCGAGATCGCCCGCGCGGTGGGCATCGAGGTCCCGGAGGCGACGCGGGTGCTCATCGCCACGCTGGCCGGCGTGGGCCGCGACCACCCGCTGTCCATCGAGAAGCTCTGCCCGGTGCTCTCCTTCTACACCGTCGCGGACTGGCGAGAGGGATGTGAGCGGTGCATGCAGATCCTCCGCTATGGCGGGATGGGCCACACCATGTCCATTCATTCCCGCCACGAGCCCGTGATTCTCGAGTTCGGCCTCAAGAAGCCGGCCTTCCGCATCGTCGTCAACACCCCGACCACGCACGGATCCATCGGGCTGACGACGGGCCTCGACCCGGCCATGACGCTCGGCTGCGGCGGCTGGGGGGGCAACATCACGTCCGACAACATCTCGCCGAAGCACCTGCTCAACATCAAGCGGCTGGCCTGGGAGCTCCACCCCCTGCCCGCCGCAGCCCGCGCGGGGGTGGCGGCCGACGCCACCGGGCGCGGCACCGGGCCCGGTGGCGT
>JABFRY010000443.1 GCA_013140955.1 Acidobacteriota bacterium | reverse complement strand
GGTCACGTTGCGCCCCTGGGCGATGCGGCCGACGAGCCGCGTGACGCCGGCCAGCAGGCCGGGCCCGTAGGCGCCCTGTTGAAACTGCGGCACCATGAACAGCCGGCTCGTCTCGCCTGCGAACCCGTCCGTCACGAACGGCTCCAGATCGTAGCCGACCTCGACCCACACCTGCCGGTCGCCCACCGCCAGCACGACGAGCAGCCCGTTGTCGCGCCCGCGCTCACCGATGCCGCGCCCGCCGTTCTCGAACAGCTCCACGGCGAAGCTCCGGATGTCGCCGAAGGGGGCCACGCTGTCCACCGTCGCCACCACCACGACATCACCCGTGGTGCGCTGCAGCTGGCGGACCAGGCCGTCGATCGCCTGCCGGCTGGCGTCGTCCACCACCCCGGCGAAGTCGTTGACGGGTTGCGTCAGGGCCGGCAGCTCCTGACCCGACGCCGTGGACACTGCCGTTGCCCAGAGGCAGACGAGCACCGCCAGCCGTGCCACGTGCACGACCGAACGGCCGGACGGGCGGGACTTGGTGCGTGTGTGCAGCGTCTGCTCCGCGGGCCCGAGCGTCCGGGCGCTCAGGACTCCGACCATGCGTTGACGACGTGGACCAGCCGCTCCATGGCTGACAGATAGTCCGGGAAGAGCCGCGCCGGGTCACTGCTGGCAAGGCCACCCGGTTCGTCCACCTGCAGGATGCTCGACACCAGGCCCGGCTCCAGGCCCGCCAGTCGCGCGCCCGCCTGCGTCGCCTCGTCCCGGTCGCGGGTCACCACACCACCCAGGCGTGCCACGTTGCGGAGCAGCGACCCGAACGCCGGTGCCGACTCGGCCACCAGATGCGACACTGCCCCGAGGCGGCCGGCAGACTCCATGTAGCGCTCGCGCAGGTGCAGCAGGTGACTCTTGGCCTGCTGCTCGCACGCCCGGCGGAGATCGTGCGCGTCGATCTGGAGGGCGTCGAAGGGGTCTGGCCCGTGCACCCGCTCGTGCGCGCGGATGATTTCCCCGTACTCGAGCGGGAACACATCGAGGGACTGTCCGAATTCCTCCGCGGGCAGCACCAGCGGCGTGGCGAGACCGGCCTCCCGCCACACCCGCCAGCGCGCCGCGCAGTGCTCGAGGTCCTCGAGTTGCAGGTCGTCCACCAGCACCAGGCAGGCGACCGGCGCATCGGGGACGCCGTCCACGGCGGGACCGTAGGCGATCACGGAGCGGAGTCGGGCATCGAAGATGTGCTGCACGTCCGAGACGAGTCCCTCGGCAGCCGGTCTCCAGTCAGGCGGCATGCGCCCATTGTAGAACCTCTCTCGTGCACCACGCGGCACCCCGGGCACCGGCCCGCGCCGCCGCACGCTGCACGCGCGGCGTCCCGCGCCGACGGCGGAGGGTAGAATGGCGCGGATGCGCGTGCGGGAGTTGAACATCGGGTGCGTGGGCGGGGGCACCGGGCTGCCGAGCCTGCTCGGTGGTCTCAAGACCAATCCCTGGCTCACGGTCAACGCCGTCGTCACGATGTTCGACAGCGGCGGCAGCTCCGGTCAGTTGCGCGACGAGCTGGGGGTGTTGCCTCCCGGTGACGTGCTCAAGTGCGCCCTGGCCCTGTCGCGCAACGAGGGCGAGGCCCGGCGCGTCCTGCTGTCCCGCCTGCCGACGCTCGAGCACCACGACCGCCTCGCCGGACACACCGGCGGCAACCTCCTGCTGTCCATGATGGAGCAGTACAGCGGGGACTTCCTGGCCGCCGTGGACGGACTGCGCGCCCTCCTGGGGTGCCGGGGCCGGGTGTGGCCCGTCACCGTGCAGCCGGCGTCGGTCTGCGCGGAGTACGGCGACGGCACCAGGACGAGCGGCGAGGTGGAAGTGGATGCCGGGCAGAGCCGGGGCCACCAGGTGCGCAGGCTCTGGCTCGAGCCCGAGGCGGCCATTCACCCGGCCGTGGCCGAAGCCATGCGGGCCTTCGACGCGGTGATCATCGGTCCCGGGAGCTTCTTCACCAGCCTCGTGCCGCCGCTGCTCGTCAGGGGCGTGAAGGAGGCGCTGGCCGAGATGCGGGGACCGGTGATCCTCATCGCCAACCTGCTCACCGAGGGACAGGGCATGGAGGGCTTCACGGCCGCCGACGCGGCGCGGTGGGTGTCGCGGGCGATCGAGCGTCCGGTGGACGTGATTATCGCCAACAGCGGCCAGCCCGCATCCGAGGTGCTGGCCCGTTATGCCGCGGAGCACAAGCACCCGCTGCAGCTCGGACAGCTCGAGGACGGGTGCGAGGTGGTGGAGGGCCCCTTCTGGTGCACCGACATCGCCCGTCACCATCGCCGGCGGCTCTCGTATGCGGTGTGGAGCGTCCTCAGCGCGCGCCTGCTGCAGGGGGGCGGTGTGCCGCTCAGCGCGGGCGCCGTCGGCTGATCCGCCTCTTCGTCCCGGCGTAACACCTGGGCCCCGTCAGCGGGCCTTGCGCGCCGCCTTCTTCCGTGCAGGCGGCGTCTTCGTGGCGGGCGCCTTCCTCGTGGCCGCAGGCTTCTTCGTCGCGCCTCCCTTGGCCGCGCCTGCCTTGGCAGGGCGTTCGTTGGAGGGTCGTCTCTTCGACGGCGGGTCTTTCGGGTCGCGCGTCTTTGCCGTACCCCCCGCCGCACGGCCCGCCGTTGCCGTGCGTCCTGGTGCGCGGCGTCCTGGTGTCGCGCCTTCTGGTGTCGTGCCCTCCACCGACGCGTGCTCGGACGCGCTGCCTGCCGCGGTCGTCGCCTCGGTGTCGCCCGCGACGGGGCGTGTCGCCTCGCGGTCAAGCGGGGGCGCGGTGTCGGCGCTCGTCTGCTCGCGGAGTTCGAGCGCACGCGCGACGATGCGCCGGAAGAGCGCGCCCGCCTCGCCCGAACGGGCTGGCCGGCTCGACTGCCAGATCGCGGGTTCCGACTGGGCGAGGATGTCGGCGAAGTCGCCCCCGCTTCGCACGCTCATCGGTGCGAACGTGGCGATGTCGAGCGCGCCCGACCATTCGTCACGGTGCTTGATGAGCAGCCAGGATCGTCCGTCGTCCGGGCGTCCACGGTTCCACGCGCCGCCGCGCGTGCGCACGAGCGCCCACGACCCCTTGAGCTTGTAGCCGTTCAGGGTGAACTTGAGGTCGCCCTTGCGTAGCGCGGCGTCCACGTCGTCCACCTCGGGCGTCCACGTGCCCTCGTCCCACAGCATGACGATGCCGGCCCCGTAGCCCGACGGGATCAGGCCCTCGAACCCGCCGTACTCGACCGGGTGATCCTCCACGTGCATCGCGAGCCGCTTCACGGACGGGTCAACCGAGGGGCCCTTCGGCACCGCCCACGAGAGCAGTACGCCCTCGTGCTCCAGGCGCAGGTCGTAATGCAGGTGACTCGCCAGGTGCTTCTGCACGCAGAACGCCCTCGGCTGCCGGCCGGTCGGCGAACGGTGTCCGTCGCGCCCCTGGGGCTCGGGCGACTCGGTGAAATCGCGCTTCTCGCGGTAGCGTTCGAGGCTCATGGCGTCAGTGCCGTGCGCCGACCATGCGTCCCAGGGGACGGGTCAGCAGGAGCAGGACGAGGCCGGCGCCGACGGCGAACGCGGCCACCACGCCGAAGAGGGAGGGCAGCGGCCAGGCCTCGTACAGCCCGGCGATGCGTCCGCCCGTGTAGTTGCCCACGGCCGTGGCGAGGAACCAGACACCCATGATGAGCCCCGAGATACGCACCGGCGAGAGCTTGGTCATCGCGCTGAGGCCCACCGGACTCAGCGTCAGCTCGCCGCAGGTGTGCAGGAAGTAGGTGAGGATCAGCCAGTTCGGGCTCACCATCGCGCCCCGCTCCGCGAGCACGGCCCCGCCGACGAGCGTCGCGAAGCCGGCACCCACCAGGACGAGCCCGACCGCGAACTTGGCGGTGCTCGAGGGCTCGGCGCGCCGCCGTGCCAGCCAGACCCAGAGCCACGCAAAGACCGGTGCGAAGGCGATGAGGAACAGCGAGTTGACCGACTGGAACCAGCTGCTCGGAAAGCTGAGCCCGCCGAGCGTGGTGCGCGTGTTGCGGTCCGCAAACAGGTTGAGGGTGGTGCCCGCCTGCTCGAAGGCGGACCAGAAGAGCGAGGCGGCCACGAACAGCACGACCACCACGATCAGCCGTCGGCGCTCGTCGGCCGACCAGCGGTTGGCCAGGAACAGCCACGCGAAGCACGCGAGCGTGAGGAGGAGCAGCAGGACGCCGGCGGCATCGGCCACCGCACCGGGCGACACCTGCACGACGCCCGTTCCGACGGCGAGGGCGGCGAGCACCAGCGCCGCGGTGCCGCCCAGGAGCCAGCGCCGCGCCCCTCGCTTCTGTGCCGCCAGCAGGGCGGGCGTTCCCGGGTCGGCCGGATAGAGGCCCGCCTCTCCCAGGTGGTGCCCACCGAGCAGGTACTGCACCACCCCAATCAGCATGCCCACGCCGGCCGCGCCGAAGCCCAGGTGCCAGTCGATCCGCTGTCCGAGATAGCCGCACACCAGCGGGGCGATGAACGCCCCGAGGTTGATGCCCATGTAGAAGATGGAGAAGCCTGCATCCCGGCGGGCGTCGTCGGTGGCATACAGCCGTCCGACCAGGACGCTGACATTGCCCTTCAGGAGCCCGGTACCGAGCACGATGAGCAGCAGGCCGAGGTAAAAGGTCGTCAGCGAGGGCACCGCCATGCTGAAGTGCCCGGCACAGATGAGGAGGCCCCCGTACAGCACCGCGTGCCGGGGCCCGAGCAGCCGGTCGGCCAGCCACCCGCCCGGCAGCGCCGCCACGTACACCATGGAGGTGTACAACCCGTAGACGGCGCCGGCAGTCGCCGCATCGAATCCGAGCCCGCCAGCCGCTGGCGCCGCCGTCATGAACAGGATGAGGAGCGCTCGCATCCCGTAGAAGCTGAACCGCTCCCACATCTCGGTGAAGAAGAGCACCGAGAGTCCGCGCGGGTGTCCGAAAAAGCTACGGTCTCCGACGGTGTCAACCTCGACGGGGCGGTCGAGCGAGGCCGAGAGTCCCTCAGCCACCGGTGCCTACTGCTGGGCTTCTGGGACGTAGTTCGGTGGCGTGGCCGCGTCCTGGCCGAAGAAGAAGTCCTCCATGTGCCTGGCGATGACCTCCTGCGCTTCCTTTTGGAACGGGAGCAGGCGGTACTCGTTCAGGATCATCTTCATACGGTCTTCCCACAGCTTCCACGCCTGGGCCGACACCTGTTCGTAGACGCGCTGTCCCAGCTCGCCGGGCCAGGGCGGCGCGGCCAGTCCGGGGAGTTCCTTGCCAAGCTTGACGCACTGCACCATGCGGGGCGTGATGTTGGAACCGTGATCGCTCATACGGAGATGGTACACGTGAAGGCGGGAATGCAAGCCGTACAAAACACCCGGTACAGGCAACTCGACTGTAGCGATCCACGTCAGGCGTTGGGCCTGCCTCTGGCGGGCTGGCATCGCAGAAACACACGAAATTCCTCCAGAACACCAGCACTCGTGCCGACTCCGCCGCGCTGGCACAGCGCTTGTAGTGCTCAGGTGACAGACCGAGCCGCCAGCGGTAGCGCTTGGATCGGGCCCCGCCGAGACGACCCCGTGTCGTGGCTCCACGAAGTCGAGGAGGTGCACAGTGGAAGGAACTCAGAAAGAGCGTCGTGGTTTTGCCTCGATGTCTCCGGACAAGCAGCGGGAGATTGCCAGCAAGGGCGGACGCGCCGCCCACGAGAAGGGCACGGCCCACGAATGGACTCCGGACGAGGCCAGGGTCGCGGGTCGGAAGGGTGGACAG
>JABFRY010000163.1 GCA_013140955.1 Acidobacteriota bacterium | reverse complement strand
CCGAGCCGGTGCAGGCCACGACGCACTCGTCCCGCCGGGGCGTGATGGGCGCCGCGATCGTGCAGCAGAAGGTGACCGACGTGCTCGACGCCCACGCGATCGTCAGTGCCCTGGAGGCCACGGCGGTCGAGGCGGCCGTGGCGTGACGCCAATGATGGAGACGACTATGCAGACGCACGGTGTGGTGGACGGCCCGGCCAGCGGCATGGTGCCGTCGGCACAGTTCGCGACGTTCCTCGTGGGCCCCCTGTACTTCGGCGTCGAGGTGCTCTCGGTGCAGGAAGTCATCCGCTACCAGTCGATGACACCCGTTCCCAGGGCGCCCGCGATCGTGAAGGGCCTCATCAATCTCCGCGGCCAGATCGTGACCGCGATCGACATGCGCGAGCGTCTCGGGCTGCCACCACGGTCGGCGGACACGCCGCCGATGAACGTCGTGGTGCGCACCGACAGCGGCGTGGTGAGCCTGCTCGTCGACGCGATTGACGACGTGGTCGAGGCCGAAGCCTCGAAGTTCGAGCCTCCCCCGGAGACGCTCGTCGGGGCGGTGAGCACCCTGGTGACGGGCGTCTTCAAACTCAGTGGACGGCTGCTGCTCGTCCTGGACGTCGCGACGGCGTGCGCGGTCGACGGTGGCCCGCTCGGCGAGGCCTGACGCATCAACTCGAAACGGTGGCACCAGGGAGTCAGGTGCCCGGCGAACGGAAGGACGGCATCCATGGGACGCACCACGACAGAGACGAGCGCACCGGCGTCACTCTTCGAACGAATCGGAGGAGTGCCTGCGATCAAGGCGGCCGTCGAGAACTTCTACGACCGCGTGCTGGCGGATCCCATGCTCGCCCCGTTCTTCGAGGGCGTGAACATGCGGTGGCTGAAGGGACGGCAGAACGCCTTCTTCATCCAGGCGCTCGGGGGGCCGGCCGTCTACAAGGGACGAAGCATGCGCCGTGCCCACGCGAAGCTGCCCATCGAGCACCGGCACTTCGACCAGGTGGCCGCCCATCTCGTGGATGCGCTCACGGAGCTGCGAGTGCCCAGGAATCTCATCGATGAACTGATTGGCGCCGTGGCGCCGCTGGCCGGCCAGATTGTCAACACCCCCACAGACGGCAACAAGGAGCAGAAGATGTCGAACGGTCGCTTCAGGCAGGCCGCGGTCGCGCGCCCGCACCCCATGGACAGTGTCACGCCCTCTCCGGTCGCAACCGTCGAGGTCGCGTACCGGGCAATGATCGAGAACGCGCCGATCAACGTGATCCTGGCGGATCGCGACCTCGTGATCCAGTACGTGAATCCGGCGTCGCTCAAGACCCTGAAGACCATCGAGCAGCTGCTGCCGGTGAAGGCGGAAGAGGTGCTGGGCCAGTCGATCGACATCTTCCACAAGAACCCCGATCACCAGCGACGCATGCTGGCCGACCCCAGGAATCTCCCGCACCGGGCGCAGATCCGCCTGGGCGCCGAGGTGCTGGACCTGTTGGTGAGCCCCATCTACGACGCCGACCAGACCTACCTCGGCCCGATGGTGACGTGGTCGGTGGTGACCGAGCAGGTCAGGATCGAGCGCGAGATGGCCAGGGTCATGTCGATGATGGAGAACGCGCCAATCAACGTCATGTTCGCCGACCGCGACCTGAAGCTGCAGTATCTCAACCCGGCGTCGACCCGGACCTTGAAGAAACTCGAGGAGTACCTGCCCGTCAAGGCCGACCAGATGCTCGGTCAGACGATCGACATCTTCCACAAGAACCCGGACCATCAGCGACGGCTCCTCGGGGACCCCTCCAATTTGCCCAGAACCGCCCATATCCGTGTGGGGCCTGAGACGCTCGACCTGCTGGTGAGCCCGATCTTCGACGCGAAGAAGGACTACCTCGGGGCGATGGTCACGTGGTCGGTGATCACCGACCGTCTCAACGTAGAGAACCGGACCCGAGAGGTCGCCGAAGCGCTGGCCGCCGCGTCCGAGGAGTTGACGGCCTCCAGCCAGCAGATGGGCTCGAACGCGGGCGAGACCGCAGCGCAGGCGAACGTCGTGTCGGCCGCCTCGGAAGAGGTCAGCCGCAACGTGCAGACCGTCGCCACGGGGGCGGAGGAGATGACCGCCAGCATTCGCGAGATCGCCAAGAACGCCAACGAGGCGGCGAAAGTGGCGACGACGGCCGTGCGAGTGGCGGAGACCACCAATCAGACCGTGAGCAAGCTCGGAGAGAGCAGTGCGGAAATCGGCAAGGTGATCAAGGTCATCACCTCCATCGCACAGCAGACCAACCTCCTCGCGCTGAACGCGACCATCGAGGCCGCCCGTGCCGGCGAGGCCGGCAAGGGCTTCGCCGTGGTCGCCAACGAGGTGAAGGAGCTCGCCAAGGAGACCGCGAAGGCGACCGAGGACATCGGCCAGAAGATCGACGCAATCCAGACGGACACGAAGGGTGCGGTGGAGGCCATCGGACAGATCGGCAGCATCATCAACCAGATCAACGACATCTCGAACACCATCGCCAGCGCCGTCGAGGAGCAGACCGCGACCACCAACGAGATCGGCCGCAACATCACGGAGGCGGCGAAGGGCTCCGCGGAGATCGCCCAGAACATCACGACCGTGGCGCAGACGGCCAGGAGCACGGCCGACGGGTCCGCCGAGGCCCTTCGCGCGTCGGCGGAACTGGCCCGGATGGCGGCGGACCTGCAGGCCCTGGTCGCCAGGGACAAATAGCCGGCGGGATCGCGGACGGGCACCGTGCCACCGCGGACCGGACGTCGCACGGGGTGGCCCGGCCTTCCTGATGGGGCCGGGCCGTACCCACCGTTCGTCCCGTATCGTTCACTGTTGGCAGCGCCACACCGCTGCAGAGGACTTGTCATGAAGGCTCTCGTCGTCGACGACTCACGTGCCATTCGCCTGATCCTGTCGCAGATCCTGAAGGAGCTGGGCTTCGAGGTCGGGCAGGCCGGACACGGCAAGGAGGCGCTGGCCTACCTCAGTGACAACCAGGACACGAGCGTGGCGCTCATCGACTGGAACATGCCGGAGATGAACGGTCTCGAGCTGGTGGAGGCCGTGCACAAGGACCCGCGCCTGCAGTCGGTGCGGATGATGATGGTGACGACGGAGAACGAGGGACGACAGGTGCAACGCGCGCTGGAGGCCGGGGCTCACGAATACGTGATGAAGCCGTTCACCCGCGACATGATTCAGGACAAGCTGCGCATGCTCGGCGTCGGCAACTGACGTCCGGGTTCATCACGTGCCAAAGATCCGCATTCTCATCGTCGACGACGCCGTCGTCGTGCGGCGACTCGTGAGCGACGCCATCAGCGCAGATCCTGATGTCGAAGTCGTGGGCATCGCCGCCAACGGGCGCATCGCGCTGCAGAAGATCCCTCAGTGCAATCCGGACGTCGTCACGCTCGACGTCGAGATGCCGGAGATGGACGGGCTCGAGGCGTTGCGGGAGATCCGCAAGATCTATCCCCGTCTGCCCGTCATCATGTTCAGCACCCTGACGGAGCGGGGCGCCACCGCCACCCTGGACGCGCTGGCACTCGGCGCCACGGACTACGTCACCAAGCCCGCCAACGTCGGCAGCGTGTCCCTGGCCATCCAGCGGGTGCGAGACGAGCTGCTGCCCAAGATCAAGACCCTGGCCGGTGTCGGCGCGGCGCTGTCCGCGCGTGGGCCGTCGCAGGTCGGGCCGGGCGTGGTGCCGGCCCCGCCCCCCAGGCCACCCGCAGCGGTGAGCCAGGCGCCGACGAGGCTCCGGGAGCTTCCGGCGCCGGACATCGTCGCCATCGGGGTCTCGACAGGTGGACCGAACGCCTTGGCCAGCGTGCTGCCGCAGCTGCCCGCGAACCTGTCCGTCCCGGTGGTGATCGTGCAGCACATGCCGCCGATGTTCACGCGGATGCTGGCGGAACGGCTCGACACGCAGTCGCCACTCACGATTGTCGAGGGGGCCGAGGGCATGGCGGTCGTGCCGGGCCAGATCTACATCGCGCCGGGGGACCACCACATGACGGTGGCCCGCGAGGGGACCCGGCTGATCATCCGCTTGAACCAGGACGCTCCCGAGAACTCGTGCCGTCCCGCAGCGGATGTGTTGTTCCGGTCGGTGGCGGCCGTCTACGGCGCCCGTAGTCTGGGCGTCGTGCTGACGGGGATGGGGCAGGACGGCCTGCGCGGCTCCGAGCACATCCGGGACGCCGGCGGCGCGGTGATCGCGCAGGACGAAGAGACCAGCGTGGTGTGGGGCATGCCCGGCTTCGTCGTGCGGGCCGGCCTGGCGGACTCGGTCGTGAGTCTGCCGAACATGGCGGGCGAGATCACCAGACGCGTCGCGCGGGGCATGCCAGCGACGGCGGCGACGCGCCTCCGGGCGTGAGAGGCGAGGACGTGGACATGAGCATCACCCAGTCGGAGTTCGACCTGGTGCGAAAGCTGGCCTTCGACGAGGCGGGCATCGTGCTGGAGCACGACAAGCAGTATCTGGTGGAGTCGCGGTTGCAGTCGCTGGCGAAGCAGACCAGTCACGAGTCGCCGTCGAGTCTCATCGGGCAGATCGCGCGGGACATCCGCCTCAAGCAGAAGGTCGTCGAGGCGATGACGACCAACGAGACGACGTTCTTCCGCGACCACGAACCGTTCGAGATGCTGAAGAACGAGATTCTGCCGGCGCTCATCCAGGCGCGACAGGAGACCAGGCAGCTGCGCTTCTGGTACGCCGCCTGCTCGACGGGTCAGGAGCCGTACTCGATGTTGATGCTGCTCGCGGAGCACTTTCCGCAGCTGGCATCGTGGAACGTCACGCACCTGGCGACCGATATCTCGAAGGACGTGATCGCGAAGGCGAAGGAAGGCGAGTACTCACAGTTCGAGGTCAATCGTGGCTTGCCGGCGGTGTACCTGACGAAGTACTTCCAGAAGAAGGGCCTGCACTGGAAGGTGAGCGACGCGCTCCGGGAGCAGTTGCGGTTCCAGGAGCTCAATCTCAATCGGACATGGGTGGGCATTCCGAAGGCTGACATCGTGTTCCTCCGCAACGTGATGATCTACTTCGATCTCGACGCGAAGCGACGCATCTTCCAGCAGCTCGAGCGCACGCTGGAGCCGGACGGGTATCTCTTCCTGGGCACGGCAGAGACCACGCTCAACGTGACGGCGTCCTTCCAGCGCGTCGCCTTCGGGCGGACGGCGTGCTACCGACCTGCGGCGGCCTGAACCACGGATTTCCGGAGACCAATATGGACCTGATGGCGCAGGACGACATCGTCACGCTGACCGAGGAGATCTGGCTGTCGGCGGCCCGGCTGCCCGTGCACCGTGTGGAAGGCGCGGACGCGGCCGTGCTGCACGGACGCACCATCGACGGGCTCATCACCATCAGCGGCGGGTGGCAGGGTGTGGTGGTGCTGCAGTGCGACCGTGGGCTCGCCGAGGAGGCAGCCCGGCAGATGTTCGACCTCGGGGACCGGCAGCCGGAACTCGCCGATGTGCAGGATGCGCTGGGGGAGCTGACGAACATGACAGGCGGCAACCTGAAGGCCCTCATGCCTGGGGAGTGCACGCTGTCGCTGCCCGCGGTGGTGGAGGGCACGGACTACTCCGTGCGAATTCCTGGCACGCGCGTCATCGAGCGTCTGCAGTTCGCGTGTGGAGACCGCCCGTTCGTGGTCTCGGTGCTCGGTGCGGGTGCCCTCACGGCTGCGTCCTGACGCGGGAGCCGCCCTCGCGGCCGGCGCGGCCTCGTCCATGGTGAGGAGGCAGGAGCGCGAGGTTCGTCG
>JABFRY010000164.1 GCA_013140955.1 Acidobacteriota bacterium | reverse complement strand
CGGGAGGCGCTCTCCAGGAAAGCCACCCGCGCCGGCCGCGCTGGTGACGAACTCCGCGCTGACCTTCATGGCCGTCGCGTCCCGCGCGCCGGCGCGGCGGGCCACGTGCGGCGCGCGGTCAGACGGTGCATAGCGGCCATGGTCTCCCGGCGGGGCCCCCGGGTCTCAGTGCCCGTCTCAGTGCTCGTCTCAGTGCCTGTTTCCGTGCCTGTTTCCGTGCCGGCTCCCGTGCTGTACCTCAGTGCGTTCGCCCGTCGTTGGTCTCGCTGACGTCCGACACCACCGCGGGTGCCGGCAGGCGAGCCGGCAGCGGGCCGGCGAGGGCGATCTTGATCACCTCGTCCATCGTGGATACCAGGTGCACGTCGAGGGCGCTCAGCACGTTGGCCGGAATGTCGGCCAGGTCCTTCTCGTTGTCGCGCGGCATGACGATGTTGGTCACGCCAGCCCGATGGGCGGCGAGCACCTTCTCCTTGACCCCGCCGATCGGGAGCACCTTGCCCCGCAGCGTGATCTCGCCGGTCATCGCCACGTCACGACGCGTCGGAATCTTCGTGAGCGCCGAGATGAGCGCCGTCGCCATGGTGATGCCCGCCGAGGGACCGTCCTTCGGGATGGCCCCCTCGGGCACGTGCACGTGCACGTCCAGCTTGGAGTGGAAGTCTTCGGGGAGCGAGAGCTCGGCCGCCTTCGAGCGCACGTAGCTCAGCGCCGCCTGTGCCGACTCCTGCATCACGTCGCCCAGCTTGCCGGTGAGGGTCAGCTTGCCCTTGCCGGGCATGAGGGTCGCCTCGCTCACCAGGAGTTCGCCGCCCACCTCGGTCCAGGCCAGGCCCGTGGCGATACCCACCTCGTTCTGCTCCTCGGCGAGGCTCGGCCGGAACCGCGGCACGCCCAGGAACTCGGTGACCTTGTCGCCGGTGATGTGCGCCTTGAAGGTCTTCCCCTCGACCACCACCTTGCGGGCCACCTTGCGGCAGACCGACGAAATCTCGCGCTCCAGGTTCCGGACGCCCGCCTCGCGCGTGTAGCGCTGGATGATCGTCTGGAGGGCCTCGTCGCTGATCACGATGTTCTCGGCCGTGAGGCCCGCGCCCTCGACAGCCTTCGGCGCGAGGAACCGCTTGGCGATCTCCACCTTCTCCTGCTCGGTGTAGCCCGCCAGCTGCAGGACCTCCATGCGATCGCGCAGCGCCTGCGGGATCGTGTGCAGCACGTTGGCCGTGCAGATGAACATGACGTTGGACAGGTCGTACTCGACGTCCAGGTAGTGATCGAGGAACGCGTTGTTCTGCTCCGGGTCGAGTACCTCCAGAAGGGCGGCCGACGGGTCGCCGCGGAAGTCCATCGACATCTTGTCCACTTCGTCGAGGAGGAAGACCGGGTTCATCGAGCCCGCCTTCTTCATCATCTGGATGATCTGGCCAGGGAACGCGCCGATGTAGGTGCGCCGGTGTCCGCGGATCTCGGCCTCGTCCCGCACGCCGCCCAGCGAGAGGCGCACGAACTTGCGGTTCATCGCCCGCGCGATGGACTTGGCGAGCGAGGTCTTGCCGACGCCCGGAGGGCCCGAGAACGTGAGAATCGTGGCCTTCGGCTTCTTGACGAGCGAGCGGACGGCGAGGAACTCGAGGATCCGATCCTTGATCTTGTCGAGGCCGTAGTGGTCCTCGTTCAGGACCGACTCGGCGTGCTTCAGATCACGGTTCTCACGCGTCTTCTTGTGCCAGGGGACGGCGATCAGCCAGTCGAGGTAGTTCCGCGAGACCGTGGCCTCGGCCGACATCGGAGGCATCGCTTCGAGGCGCTTGAGCTCCTGGACGGCCTTCTCCTCGACCTCCTTGGGCATCTTCGCCGTCTCGATCTTCTTCTTCAGCTCGTCGATCTCGTTGCCCTTCTCGTCCTTGCGGCCCAGTTCCTTCTGGATCGCCTTCATCTTCTCGTTGAGGTAGTACTCCTTCTGCGCCTTCTCCATCTGCTTCTTGACGCGAGACTGGATGCGGCGATCGACCTGGAGCTTGTCCACCTCGATCTCGAGGATGCCGGCGATGCGGTTGAGGCGCTCGAGGGGGGAGATGATCTCGAGGAGGTTCTGCTTCTCGTCCACCCCGACGAGCAGGTGGGCGGCGATGGTGTCGGCGAGCTTGCCCGGATCGTCCACGCGCACCGCGGCGATCATGGCGTCGTAGTGGAGGTTGTTCGAGAGCTTGACGTACTGCTCGAACAGGGTGACCACGCGGCTCATCGTCGTCTCGACGTCGCTGCCCGTGTCCTTCTGCTTCGGCAGCACCTTGACCACCACGCGGAAGAAGCCCTTGTCCTCTTTCCACTCGATCGCCCGCGCGCGGTCCACGCCCTCGACCAGCACCTTGATGTTGCCGTCGGGCAGCTTCAGGCTCTGCACCACGTTGGCGACACAGCCCATCGTGTACACGTCGTCGGGCTTGGGGTCGTCGGTGGAGGCGTCGTGCTGTGCGGCCAGGAAGATGCGCTTGTCCTTCAGCAGGGCGTGCTCGAGCGCACGCGTGGAGGACGGACGCCCGATCACGAAGGGCATCATCATGTGCGGAAACACGACGACGTCCCGAAGGGGGACAACGGGGAGCGTTTCGTAGACTTCCATTCAGGGTCCTTGTAGGCCCCGGCCCTGGGCAGCGCGGGATCCGTGCGTGCCGCCTGCGAGGCCGCGGGCGTGATTCCCTAGCCGGCTTTTTCGATGAGCGTGAGCGACTTGTCCTTCGCTTCCACGATCTCGCGCGTGACCGACACTTCCCGAAGCTTCTTCTGGCCCGGGACCGAGTACATCAGGTCCAGCATCAGGTCCTCGATGATCATCCGAAGCCCTCTCGCGCCGATCTTCCGGGTGAGAGCCAACTCCGAGATGGCCTCGAGCGCATCGTCCGTGAAGCGGAGCTTGACGTTCTCGTACTCGAACAGCTTCTGGTACTGCCGCGTGATGGCGTTGCGCGGCTGGGTCAGGATCTGGATGAGCGCCGGCTTGTCCAGCTCGTGCAGGGTG
The DNA here is from genome assembly GCA_013140955.1 of Acidobacteriota bacterium. Lineage (GTDB taxonomy): Bacteria > Acidobacteriota > Vicinamibacteria > Vicinamibacterales > UBA2999 > JABFRY01. Next base: position 2,768 of record JABFRY010000164.1, on the reverse strand, counting down.
CCCACGACCGGCAGGCGCCCCACGAACTCGGGAATGAGGCCGTACTTGATCAGGTCTTCAGGCTCCACCGCCTCGAGGGTGGTGCCGACTTCGCGCTTCTGGACCGACTTCACGTCGGCCTTGAAGCCGAGCGTCTTCTTGCCGGCACGCCGCTCGATCACCTTGTCGAGCCCCACGAAGGCGCCGCCACAGATGAAGAGGATGTTGGTCGTGTCGATCTGGAAGAACTCCTGGTGCGGGTGCTTCCGTCCGCCCTGGGGCGGGACGTTGGCGACCGTGCCCTCGAGGATCTTCAGCAGCGCCTGCTGGACGCCCTCGCCCGACACGTCCCGCGTGATGGACGGGTTCTCGTCCTTGCGGCAGATCTTGTCGACCTCGTCGATGTAGATGATGCCCTGCTGGCACTTCTCGATGTCGCCCCCGGCCGCCTGCAGCAGCTTGAGGATGATGTTCTCGACGTCCTCGCCGACGTAGCCGGCTTCGGTGAGCGTCGTGGCGTCGACGATCGTGAACGGCACGGACAGGAGCTTGGCGAGCGTCTGGGCCAGCAGCGTCTTGCCGGTGCCGGTCGGCCCGATCAGCATGATGTTCGACTTGCTGAGCTCGACGTCGTTGCGGCTGCGCGGCTGCTTCTGGATCTCGATCCGCTTGTAGTGGTTGTAGACCGCGACCGCGAGCTTCTTCTTCGTCCGCTCCTGCCCGATCACGTACTCGTCCAGGAACTTCTTGATCTCGGGAGGGGAGGGCAGCGACGAGCGCACGCCACGGTTCTCGAACTTGTTGTCGTCCGCGATGATGTCGTTGCAGACCTCGACGCATTCATCACAGATGAACACGGTCGGGCCCGCAATGAGCTTGCGGACGTCGTTTTGATCCTTGTTGCAGAACGAGCAGCGGAGGATCTCGGTCTCGCCGTTCTTCTTGACCATAAGACGTGGCTACGACGCCGGATGGGAGGAACCGCTCGTGCTGCAGGGGCTTCCGGAATCGACACCCCGGCAGCTGGAGGCGATGTTACACCCGTTTCCGGATGACGTCATCGATTATGCCGTACTCCTTCCCCTGGTCGGCCGACATGATGTAGTCGCGCTCGGTGTCGTCCTGGATCCGCTTGTAGGGCTGATTGCAGTGGTCCGCCAGGATCTGGTTCAGGCGTTCCCGCGTGCGCAGCAGTTCCTTCGCGTGAATCTCGATGTCCGACGTCTGGCCGCCGAGCCCCTGCACCCACGGCTGGTGGATGAGGATGCGTGAGTTGGGCAGCGAGTAGCGCTTCCCCTTGGCTCCCGCGGCCAGCAGCACCGCCGCGACCGACGCGGCCTGACCGATGCAGTAGGTCTGGACGTCGGGCTTGATGAACTGCATGGTGTCGTAGATCGCCATGCCGGCCGTGACCACGCCACCGGGACTGTTGATGTACAGCAGGATGTCCCGGTCGGGGTCCTCGGCCTCGAGGAAGAGCATCTGGGCGATCACCAGGTTCGCGATCGTGTCGTCGATCGGCGTCCCGACGAAGATGATGCTGTCCTTGAGCAGCCGCGAGTAGATGTCGTACGCCCGCTCACCCCGGTTGGTCTGCTCGACCACCATGGGAACCAGCTGGGCGCGTGGCTCGGTCACATAGCGCATAGGATCGGGTCGCCTGCGAATTGTCGTGAGAATGTCAGGGATCGAGGTGAGTGCGGCGGGCGGTCACTCGCCCGCGATCTTAGCACGCGAGAGGGCCAAGTCAACCGCCTTCTCCCGCCGCAAACCCGTGTACAGCCTCGACATACCGCCGTCCTTCTCAAGCTGGGCGCGCACCGCGGCCGCCGTCCGGCCCGTGCGTTCCGCCCACAGATCAATCTCCTTATCGACATCTTCCGGGGAGACCATGACTGCCTCCCGCCGCGCCACCTCGTCGAGCACCAGTGCGCTGGCCACCGCGATCGTCGCACTCTCGCGCTGCGATTCCCGGAACTGCGGCCAGTCGATGCCGGCGCTGCGCGGATCGATCTGCTGGCTCACCAGCTGCCGCACGAACTCTTCGAGCCGCCGATCCAGCTCGCGCTCGACGAGCGACGTGGGCAGGGTGAAGCCCACGCGCGAGGCGAGCTGCGTCAGGAGCTGGGCCCGGACGTCCCGATCGGCAGAGGCGCGCGCCTCCTCTTCCATGTCGGCGCGGACACGCGTACGCAACGCGTCGAGCGAATCGAACTCGCCGAGATCCTTGGCGAACTCGTCGTCGAGTTCGGGCAGGACCTGCCGGCGGATCTCCTTCAGGGTGATCGTGTAGGTGACCGTGCTGCCGGCCAGCTCGGGTACCGGGTACGCATCCGGGAAGGGCAGGTCGAACGTCTTGGTGGCGCCCGTCTCCATGCCAATGAGACGGGCATCGAAGCCCGGAGGGTTCGCCGGGCCACCCACCTGGATCGAGGTGGCCTCATGGCGGTCCGTCGAGCCATCGGTCTCCCGGCGCTCGAGGTCGACGACGACCATGTCGCCCTCGGCCACCGGACGCCCCTCCACGGCCTCGGACCGCGCGGCCCGCTGCCGAAGGCCCTCAAGCGTCTGTGTCACGCCTTCGTCGGTGACCGCGTCCGCGGGGCGGCGCACCTCGATCGACGAGAGGTCGCCCGGATCGATGGGCGGGACCGTTTCCACGGCCGCGGTGAAGGTGAGCGGGCGGCCTTCCTCCACCGTGACATCCCGGATGTCCGGGGTGTCCACCGGCTCGATGCCCCGCTCCTGCAAGGCGTCCTCGACGGCACGTGGCACGAGCGCCTGCGTCA
>JABFRY010000218.1 GCA_013140955.1 Acidobacteriota bacterium | reverse complement strand
CGTGTTCCCTGCGGCGCCCAGCCCCGCCACCGAGGCCCTGGAACTCATCCCCGTGCAGGGGAAGGTGTGGCTCCTGGCCGGGGCCGGCGGCAACATCGCCGTACAGGTGGGCGACGACGGCATCGTGCTCGTGGACACGGGGCTCGAGGCGTTCAGCCAGGGGGTGCTCGACACCCTGGCACGCCTGACCGATCGCCCCGTGCGGATGATCATCAACACGGGGACCGCGCTCGACCACATCGGCGGCAACGACGCCATCTCGCGCACCGGGCAGGGGCTCTACGTCGCGGCCAACAGCGGCGCGGTCACCTTTCCCGAGGCGCAGATCGTGGGACACGAGCGCGCGGTACTGCATCTGAGCCGCCTGACGGGGGCGCAGGCCGTGCCACAGCGTCAGTGGCCGTTCGACACGTTCTTCGGCGACCTCAAGACCGTGGTGGCCAGCGGCGAGCCCATCGAGATCCACCACCTGCCGGCCGCGCGGACCGACGGCGACCTCATGGTCTTCTTCCGCGGGTCGGACGTCGTCGCCGCAGGCGACGTGTTCGACACCACGGGCTATCCCCGCATCGACGCGGATGCGGGCGGGACCATCCAGGGAGTGCTCGATGCGCTCAACCGCATCATCCGCATCACCGTCCCGACCTTCAACCAGATGGGCGGCACCCGCGTCATCCCGGGGCACGGCCGCATCTCGAACGAGTCGGACGTCGTGGAGTACCGCGACATGGTCACCATCGTCCGCGACCGGATCCGTCTGCTGGTGGAGTCCGGCACGTCTCTCGCGGAGGTGCGGTCCGCGGGCGTCACGCGCGACTACGACGGCATCTACGGATCCACGACGGGACCGTGGACGACCGACATGTTCGTGGAGGCCGTGTACCGTGAGGAGGTCCGGCGCGCTGGCGGCCGGTAGCCGCATGAGACTCAGCATCGGAACCGGGCGCCGGCTGGCGGCCCTCGCCCTTGCCGCGTGCCTGCTGGCTGCGGGCCATCCGGTGTGGTCCGGCGGGACCGTGGTCACGGCCACCGCACGCCCGGGCGTCCAGGCGTCGCCACGAGCGCCGCTGCGCCTCACCTATTTCATCGGGACCGGTGCCGTGGACGGCACGGCGCGCCAGTCGGATCGCGAGCTTGCCACGTGGGCCCTCGAGGCCTGGCAGCGAAACGTCGATGGCGCGTTCACGCTCGAGGCCGCACCGGAGCGCGAAGCGGACCTGCGTCTCTACTGGGTGAGCAACGACGCCAGTCTGTACGGCCAGGCCCGGCGCACCGGGACGGGTGACCGGCCACAGGCGGTGGTCGTGGTGAACCCAGACATGAACGGCCTAGGCCCGGTGATGGCGGCGCGCACGACGGCGGATCCGTTGCTGCGCGACGTCATCGTCTATCTCACCTGCCTCCACGAACTCGGCCATGCGCTCGGCCTTGCGCACACCGACGACTTCGCCGACATCATGTACACCTTCGGTGCGGGTGGCGACATCGTGGAGTACTTCGACCGCTATCGCCGCCAGCTCATGCGCCGTGCGGACATCGCGTCCGTGTCGGGACTCTCGCCGCAGGACGTGACGACCATCCGCACGATCTTCCGCCAGCCGTAACATCCTCGCGCGGTCGTCGGCGGGATCCTCACCGTTGATGCACACCGAGCCGCTCTTCGACTGCATCGCCACGGCATCGCCACTACATCGCCACGGCATCTGCACTGACGCTCAGCGGGATGTCAGGCCGGCGTCTCGACGGCCCTGCGGCCTCGGTTGCACGACACGCTGCACTCGAGCTTCGGGTGCCGCCACAATCACGTTGACATGCCGAAACAGCTTCAGTAGTCTCTCGGCCGCGCGTCGCCCTTCATACTCGTCGGTGTCTTCCCGGCTCGGGCACGTGCGTCGTTCATTCCGGCTTCCGTTCGGATCATCACGCGCCCGTTCGCCAGCGGCCCGGCCGTTCGCGCACGGACGGGGTTCCCCCTCTTCTTCCTGCTCGACTGCTCTGGTACGTGCGTCCGGCTCCACCGGCCGGCCACCGACGTGTCATCCAGGGACCGCTCGCCCGCTGGGGCGCGGCGGGAATGATTGAGTACAAGGAGGGTCCCATGCGTACGCGAGTCCTCACGGCCGCCCTGATCGGGGCGGTGCTCCTGCCTGCCCTGGCATTCGCGCAGGCGTCCATCACCGGGGTCGTTCGAGATACCTCTGGCGCCGTCCTGCCAGGCGTCACCGTCGAAGCCGCCAGCCCCGCCCTCATCGAGAAGATCAGGACCGCCACGACCGACGGCAACGGCCGGTACCAGCTCATCGATCTCCGCCCCGGGGCCTACACCGTCACCTTCAGCCTGCCGGGGTTCAACACCGTGCTCCGCGACGGCATCACGCTCGCGGGCGCGGCCACCGTCGGGGTGGACGCCGATATGCGCGTGGGCGCGCTCGAGGAAACGATCACGGTCACCGGCGAGGCGCCGGTCGTGGACACCACCTCGACCAGCCGGTCCGCGGTGCTGAGCGCGGACACGATCGACGCCCTGCCGACGGCACGCAACTACGTGACGCTGGCGCGGCTCATCCCCGCCGCCAACGGCGGCGGCACCGACGTGGGCGGCTCCAATCTGCAGGGCGTGGGCGGCAATGTCACCGTGCACGGCAGCCGCGAGCAGGACCAGCGCGTCACGCTCAACGGCATCAACACCATGACGCTCCAGGCCGGTGGCAACATCGGCGGGCAGATTCCTGACGTCGGCTCGGCCGCCGAGGTCACCGTGGATCACACCGGCGTCTCGGCGGAACTTCCGACCGGAGGGGTTCGCATCAACTTCATCCCCCGTGACGGCGGTAACACGTGGGCCAACTCCACGTTCTTCACCTTCTCGCACGACAACCTGCAGGGCACCAACTTCAGCGACGAGCTGCGCGACGCGGGCCTGCGCACGCCCAACGAAGTGAAGAAGAACTGGGACCTCAACTCGTCGTTCGGCGGACCGTTCCGGCGCGACAAGGTGTGGTACTGGGCGTCGATCCGCTACAACGGCGTCGAGAACTACGCGCCGGTGTTCCAGAACCTCAACGCCTACAACCCGAACGAGTGGCTCTACGAGCCCGACACCGACAACCGGGGCATCCTCAAGGGGCGCTCCTACAACAGCAGCCTGCGCGTCACCTGGCAGGCCACGCCCAAGCACAAGATCGCCGGCACGTACAAGGCCGATACCTGGTGCGACTGCCCCAACGGCATCAGCGCCACGGTGGCGCCCGAAGCCGCGCGCGACTTCCGCTTCCCGCGCCTGCGCCAGGAGCACGTCGAGTGGACGTCGCCGATGACCAACCGCCTGCTCTTCGAAGCGGTCGGCATGCACCTCTACGAGCGGTGGGGCTTCATGCACCCGCAGGCGCCGCGCGGTTCGTCCCCCGAGTTCGAGGACGTGGCGGCCCAGATGATCTCGGTCACCGAGCAGAGCAACGGACTGGCCTACCGGGCGCCGGCCCTGCTGAACAACAACACGCGCGTCCCCAACTGGACGTACCGCGCCGCCATGTCGTACGTCACCGGCACGCACAACGTGAAGTTCGGGTTCAACCGGGTGCACGGCTTCCAGGAGACCACCAGCTACTCGCTGGCCGACGTGGCCTACCGGTTCAACAACGCCGTCCCGAACCTGGTCACCATGCGGGCCCTCCCGGTGACCTTCGAGAACCACCTGAACAACGACCTCGGCTTCTTCGTGCAGGACCGCGTGAGCGTGAACCGGGCCACGATGAACGTCGCGCTGCGATTCGACCACTTCAAGGCGAGCTTCCCCGAGCAGGAAGTCGGCCCGTCCAACCTGTCGCCCGCGCGCAATTTCGTCTTCCCCGCGCAGGAGAACCTGAACTGGAACGACCTCACCTACCGGACGGGGCTCACCTATGACGTCACCGGGACCGGCAGGACGGCCGCCAAGATCACGTTCAACAAGTACCTCCGAGGGCAGACCCTCAACCTGCTCGGCACCGACCCGAACCCCGTCAACACCATGATCACCACCACCACGCGGGCGTGGAACGACGCGAACGGCAACTTCGCGCCCGACTGCGACCTGCTGGACTTCAATGCGAACGGTGAGTGCAACGCGGTCGCCAACCGCAACTTCGGCTCGGCACTCCCGGGCGCCACCTTCGACGACATCCTGCGCCGGGGCTACGGCAACCGCGAGACCAACTGGGAGTTCTCGGCGGGCGTCCAGCACGAGATCCTGCCGCGCGTGTCGGTGGACGTCGGCTACTTCCGTCGCATCTGGAAGAACTTCCGCGTGACCGACAACCTGGCGCTCTCGGCTGACGACTTCGACGTCTTCAGCATGACGGTGCCGAGCGATCCGCGCCTGCCCGGCGGCGGTGGCTATACGATCGACGGCCTCTACGCCCTGAAGCCAACGGCCTTCGGACGGCCGACACAGAACCACAACACGCTGGATCGCGCATACGGCTCGCAGTACGAGCACTGGAACGGCGTGGACGTCACCGTGGACGCACGGCTCCAGAACGGCCTGACGATGCAGCTCGGCACGAGCACGGGCAAGACGTCCGAGGACAACTGCGACGTCGTGGCGCAGGTGCCCGAGATCAACGAGGTGAACCCTGGCGGCGGCAACCCGACGGGATGGCGGCCGGCCCAGTGGTGCTCGCGCGAGGAGCCGTTCCTCACCAACTTCAAGGCCTACGCCGTCTACACCGTGCCGGGCATCGACGTACAGCTCTCCGGCACCTTCCGCAGCGTGCCTGGTGCGGTCGTGCGCGCGGTGTTCAATGCGAGCAACGCGTACCTCGCCGCCAACTCCACGCTCGGCCGGTCGCTCGCCGGCGGCGTGCCGAACATGGCGATCGACATCATCGAGCCGAACGCGCAGTACCTGGACCGGCGCAACGAGCTCGACCTGCGGTTCGGCAAGGTGCTGCGCTTCGGGCGGTCGCGCTCGGTCGTGAGCGTGGACCTGTTCAATGCCCTGAACACCGACGTGCCGATCACCGCCAACCAGAACTTCGGCGCGTGGCTCGCGCCCACATCGATCCTGCAGGCCAGGATGGTGAAGCTCAGCCTGCAGTTCGACTTCTAGATGTGCACGCCCCGGGGAGCAGCGCGCTCCCCGGGGTTACGGCACCGTCAGCTGCACGTTGAGCCGCGTGGCCTGTCCCTCGGTCAGCTCGACCCTGGTCGAGAAGCGCTGGCTGGTCGCCAGCGGCGCCCGGTTCAGGCCTTCCGGCGCAGGGGCGCGAGCGCCCCGGTCCAGCGCGCCAGCTCGGCGAGCATGCCGTCGGCAGCCTTGCGGTTGCCGTCGTCGGCGGTGAACACGCCGTCCTGGATGCTGCGCGCCGCAAACGGCAGCGTGACGGCTTCCGGAATCGGCATCACCTTCAGCGTGGTGAGGATCTGCTTGGTCATCTGCACCGAGCGCAGGCCGCCCGACACGCCACCGTAGCTCACGAAACCCGCGACGGCGTACGCCCACTCGTGCAGCAGGTAGTCGAGGGCGTTCACGAGCGCAGGCGGGGTGGCGTAGTTGTACTCGGGCGTCACGAAGACGAAGGCGTCCGCGCGCGCAACGGTAGCCGCCCAGCGCTTGGTGTGCTCGTGCTGGTACTGCTGGAGTCGCGGATGCTGGGGCTCGTCGAAAATGGGCAGGTTGACCTCCGCCAGGTCCACCAGCTCCACGTCGAAGCCACCCTGTGACCGCGCGTGCTCGTAGGCCCACGCGCCGATTGCCCCACCGATGCGGCCAGGCCGCGTGCTCGCGATCACCACCTGGAGAAGTGCCATGCGTTCGTCCTCGTCTGCGTGTGCTGGAACAGTACGACGCGGCGGCCGTGGCGACGCCCGAACCCGGGCGGCACGGCGCACCGGCCGCTAGGGAACCCGGACGGCGATGGCCGCGCCGTACAGCGTCGTCCGGTCGTTGTCGCGGGCGGCCCACTCGACGAGTGTGCCCACCTGCGGCCTCACGGCACCCTCGAAGGCCACGACGCCGTTCACCCTCACGGTCACCGGCCGCGAGAAGTCCACCACGTCGGGCGACAACAGGAGCGTGAAGGCGCGCACCCCCCGCGAGCGAGCCTCGAAGGTATTGCCGGCGCGGATCACGTCCACGCGCCCTGACGGACGGCGCCTCGGAAACATCTGGATCTCGCCGGTCTGCGGCGTGGGCCGGAAGCGGTTTTCGTCCGGCAGGGCCACGTCGCGGGTGCCGGCGCCCAGCGTGTCGATCACCAGCCACCGCATCCGGTTGTAGCGGTCGGTCCGCTCCGTCTCCCAGGACACCCGGTCCGGGTGCGCGGCCCGCGGGTGATCGGCCACGAACCGCTCGAATGCGGGCCGCTCGTCGGGCCACCAGGCGGTGTTGTGGCCGGCTTCCGGCTGCACGTGGAACACCGGCGAGACGCCTGCACGTTGCATGGTGGCCACGAGGGGCCGGACCGAGTCGGCGGGATAGAGCGGGTCCTTGCCCCCGTTGACGATGAAGACCGGACAGTTCGCCAGGTTGCCGATGAAGAGGTCCCCGTCCACGCGCGTGTCCGGATTGGCCAGGACCATCGGGTGGCCGTTCAGGGGCAGGCACGCGGACCACCGGCCGGCCGTGCGCATGCCCAGGAAGTAGACACCGGTGCCGCCGTCCGAGATGCCCGTGACGTAGATGCGCGACTCGTCCACGTTGTACGTCCGCGCCACCCGGTCCACGAGGCGCAGGACGTTGTCCACCTGCGGCGCGTGCCACCAGGCCGCGTCTCCCCACGCGCGCGGGTGGATCACGATCTCGCCGTCGGATGGGATGCGGTTGCGGGCGCCGGGGTTGCCGAGGGCCGTGAGGGGACGCCCGACGCCGCCGTGCAGCTGGACGCGGAGCGGCCAGGATCGGGAGGCGTCGTAGTCCGCGGGCACCTCGACCGTGTTCTCGACCGACGCGCCGGCCACCGTGGTGATCATCTGGCGCGTACCGGTGGGCGCAGGCTCGTAAGGACGTCCCCGGCGGAGGCGGGCCAGAACCTCGTCGAAGCTCAGGCCGGCCCGTACGATGTCCCGCCCCACGGCCGCCGCCGCGTCGGGGTCGTTGGCCGCCCAGAAGCGGGTAAACAGGGCGTCGGCGCCGTTGGCGCGCGATGGCTGGCGCTGCTGCGCGCCAAGCGGGAGTACGCAGGCGACCAGGGTGGCCACGGCAAGCAGGAGTCGCAGGGTCATGGGATCGTCGTGCGGTCGCAGGGCCGCCGTCCGCGGACCAGTGTATCCCGAGCGCCCCGGCGGGCAGGGCGGGTTCTGGCTGGCGCAGGCTGGCCCGGTGGCCGGCGGCCCGCTACAGGTCGGCGGGGTCGTCGTCCTCTCCGGCCGCGTCTTCGCGCCGCAGCCGGAGGCGGCGACCGAGCGCGAAGCCGACCGCGAAGGCCCCCTCCTGCTGCATCCACACGTGCCGCGCGTGGTTGTCGGCCAGCTCCACGATGAGGGTACGAAGGGCCTCGGGCAGCGCGGCCGCGATCTGCTCCACGATCGCTTCCTGCCTGGCGAGATCGACGGGCGCGAAGAGTTCGTCTTCGTGCAGGGCTTCGAGCAGCACGTCGTATTCGTCCTCGAACAGCGACTCGCTGTCCGAGAACGTGGGGACGTGCCTGACGGCGGTCCCGAGGTCCACCTTGTCGGCGCAGGCGTCGGCCAGATCGAGCAGGTCGTCGGAAGTCGGCATCCCCACACGATACGCCAGAACGCGCCGGTCGAGGTCCGTACGCCCGGGCAGGCGGACGGACCTCGCCGCGGCGGCCCCGGCTACAGGTGGCGGATGTCGCTGCTCACGCCCCCGGCCGCCGGAATGTAAGCGCCGAGCACGTAGTCCTTCACCATCCGGTCGGCGCTGAAGCGCCAGCCGAGCGTCCGGATGGCCCGCTTCATCCGGCGGATCCAGGCACGCGGCAGGCCGTCCCGGTCGCGGTCGTAGTACTGCGGGATGACGTCGTACTCCAGCGTGCGCAGGAGCCGCTCGCCGTCACGGTGGTCGTGCGTCTCCTGCGACGAATGGGTCTCACCCTGGCCGATGGCGAAGCCGTTGTGCCCATCGAAGGCCTCGGCCCACCAGCCGTCCAGAATGGAGAGGTTGAGCGCGCCGTTGAGCACGACCTTCTGTCCGCTGGTGCCACACGCTTCGAGCGGCCGCCGCGGGTTGTTGAGCCACAGATCGACGCCCTGCACGAGGTGGCGCCCGACGTTGATGTCGTAGTCCTCGATGAAGAGCAGCTTGCCCATGAACCGCGGGTCCTTCATCAGGCGCGCAATTTCCTGCAGCACCTCCTTGCCCGGCCGGTCGTGGGGATGGGCCTTGCCGGCGAAGATGAACTGGATCGGCGTGCGCGAGTGGTTCACCAGCGCGACCATCGTCTCGAGCTCCTGCAGGACCAGGTTTGCCCGCTTGTAGGTCGCGAAGCGTCGGGCGAAGCCGATCGTCAGCGCGTCGAGGCTGAGCGAGCGCCGCAGCTGCGCCACCGTCTCGGGCGTGTCGCCCCGTCGCATCGCCTGGAAGGTGGCCCGGCGCCGGGCCACTTCGATGAGCCTGGCCTTGAGCGCCTGGTGCGTCTCCCACAGCTCTCCGTCGTCGATGCCGTCGATCCCGTCCCAGAAGCCGGGCTCGGAGGCCCGCTCCGGCCAGTCGGGCCCGAAGTGCCGGTCGAAGACGCGCCGCATCTGGGGCGCGAGCCAGGTAGGCACGTGCACGCCGTTGGTGATGTGCCCGATGGGCACGTCCTCTTCGGCGCGCTCCGGATGGAGCCCCGTCCACATCGCCCGCGACACCCGGCCGTGCAGGGCGGACACCGCGTTGGCCCGTCGCGAGAGCTTGAGGGCCAGCACCGTCATGCAGAACTGCTCGCCGTCGTCGTAGGCGTTCACGCGGCCGAGCGCCATGAAGCGGCGGTAGTCGAGGCCCAGCTCGTCCCGCAGCGGACCGAGATGCTCTTCGATCAACTCGGGAGAGAAGCGATCGTGCCCCGCGGGCACAGGTGTATGCGTCGTGAAGACGACCCGCGCCGACACGCGACGGATGGCCTCCTCGGCGTCGATGCCCTCGCTCTGCATCCGCAGGCGGACGAGCTCGAGCGCCGCGAAGGCGCTGTGCCCTTCGTTGAGATGCATCACGCCGGGGTGATACCCCAGGGCATGGAGGACACGGGCCCCGCCGATGCCGAGCAGCAGCTCCTGGCGGATGCGCACGCGGTGATCGCCACCGTAGAGGCGATCGGTCAGTTCGCGGTCCTCGGGCTTGTTGCCGTCCACGTTCGAGTCGAGCAGCAGCAGCATGTTGCGCCCGACGGCGAGACGCCACACGCGGGCGAAGACGGGCCCGGTTCGCGTGGCGATCTCGACGACCAGCGGCGTGCCGTCCTGCAGCACGAGCTGCATGGGCAGCACGCGGCTGTCCAGGTCGAGGTAGTCCTCGTGCTGCCATCCCTCCAGGTCGAGCCGCTGCCGGAAGTAGCCCTGGTCGTAGTAGAGACCCACGCCCACGAGCGGGATCCCGAGATCGGAGGAGGCCTTGATGTGATCGCCCGCCAGGATCCCGAGGCCGCCGGAGTAGATGGGAATCGACTCGTGGATCCCGAACTCCGCGGAAAAATAGGCCACGGGCCGGGCCCAGAGCACCCCGGCGTTGCGGGCGCCCCAGGTGCGGGTGGACCCCAGGTACTCGTGCATGCGCCGGTAGGCGTAGTTGATGCGGCTATGCAGCCCCAGCGTCTGCGCCCGTTCCTCGAGCTTCTCGATCGGGATCTGCTGCAGCATCGCGATCGGGTTGGAGTCGAGCTCGCGCCACAGCACCGGATCGAGCTCCCGGAACAGGTTCGTGCAGTCGTTGTCCCACGACCACCAGAGGTTCTGCGCCAGGGTCCAGAGCCGCTGGTGGGCAGGCGCGGCCACCTGGCCGAGGGCACGCGCCTCGGCGACCACGGTGGCCAGTTCCTCGGCCGCCCGTGCCAGGAGTCGCTGCTCGTAGGCGCTGAAGACGCGGGGCTCGGCCGTCTGCAGGACGAGCACGGCCTGCAGCAGTCCCCGTTCGATGACGGGCACGCCGAGGAACGAGCGGTACGGATCCTCGCCGCTCTCCTTGAAGTACTTGAACCGGGGGTGATCCGTGACGTCGGTCACACACTGCGTGGCCAGGCGCTCGGCCACCAGCCCTGCGAGGCCCTCGGTGATGCGCATGCGCACCCGGCCTACGCTGTCGGGCCGCAGGCCGATGGTCGCCGCCAGGACGAGGCTCGCGCGATCGTTCTCGAGCAGGTAGATGGAACAGACGTCGGTTCCGAAGCGGTGCTTCACCAACTGGGCGACGTTCGCCAGGGTCTCCGACGGATTGCCGCTGTCACTCAGCAGTCGCTCGACTTCTTCGGACGTCCACAGGGACGACTCTTCTGCACGCACCCGGTCCTCCTATCTCGATCGATCCCGATCCGGGGCCCGATGACGGCGCGGCGTTACGAGCCGGACGTCACGGGCCCAGGCGCCGGCCATGCCGGCATCTCTGCCGTAGCAAGACCGCTGCCCGCGGCAGCGCCGCGTTTCCAGCCAAATCCGCTCATTCCGTTCGTCCCGTGCGACAGAACCGTCGACAGTCACGAGAAGGGGCACAAGGATGTACCGCTGCCCCTGGCCTCACGCCGGTCCGCCGCTGCGTGCGCGAAGGATCTCGCCAGCGCGAGCCGCGGCTTCCCGAACCAGGAACCCCATCTTCGGATGCTCCGGCTGCACGTCCGCCTGGAGGTGTTCCCGCGCGAGGGCCTCGGACGTGGTCGGGCCGATGGAAGCCACGACCGCGCGCGCGAGCCCGGCGCGAACGGCTTCTGCCAGGCCCATGGATTCAGCCACCTGGAAGAGATGCGCCACTTGGACGCCGGTGGTGAAGAGCACCACGTCGACGGCACCGTCGGCCAGCGCCTGCACCGCCGATCGGAGCGGCGCCAGATCGTCGGGGAGCGCCCAGGCGTAGACGGGGATCGGCGTGACCACGGCGCCTCGCGCGCCCAGCCCCTCGAGCAGCCCAGGGTTCGACACGCCGTACTCCTGCACGGCCACCCGCAGCCCGGACAGCGGGCGCTCGTCCGCCCGGGCATCCAGCGCCGCCAGCAGGTCGCGCCAGGTATTGGGCTCCGGCACCACGCACCAGGGCGTCAGTCCCAGTGTGCGGACCGCGGCGACGGGTTTCGGCCCACGTGCCACGATGGGCACCCGGGCCAGGGCGTCGATCACCGCCTGCCGGTCGTAGGCCGTGGCCGCGAGGTCCACGAACGCCCGCGTCCCCACCCCGGTGAGCAGCACCAGCAGGTCGAACTCGCCCCGGAGCAGGGCGCCGGCGGCGTCGAGGGCCAGCGCGTTCGACTCGAGGGGCACTTCACGCAGCGCAGGTGCGCTCACGGCCTCGCCCCCGTAGCTGCGAATCAGCGCCCCGATCTCGCGGGCGCGCCGGCTCTCGAACGTGACGATGCGCAATCCGGCGAAACTCGGCGCCACGCGGTCTCCTCGGACGCCGTCGCCGGATCATCCAGCGACGGACACAGCGGGCCAGCACCAGCCAGGCAGGTTCACACGCTGGCCTGGCTGCGGCCCTCGGCGTGCAGGTAGGCCTCCTCGCCGTGCTGATGGATGTCCAGGCCTTCGGTCTCGCCCCGAGACGACACGCGCAGCGGGACGACCAGGCCAATCACCTTCAGCAGGACGAAACTGGCCACGCCACTGTACACGATGGCCGCGAGCACGGCGGCAGCCTGGATGCCGAGTTGTGCCGGATTGCCGAACAGCAGACCGTCCGCCACGCCATTGAGTGCCCGATCCGCGAACACGCCCGTCAACAGCGCGCCGACCGTCCCACCCAGTCCGTGGGCCGCCACCACGTCGAGCGAATCGTCGAAGCCCGATCGGGCGCGGATGATGAGGGCGAAGTAGCTGGGCACGGCCGCGATGCCGCCGAGGAGGATGGCGCTCATCGGGCTGACGAACCCGGCAGCGGGCGTAATCGCGACCAGGCCCACGACGATGGCCGTGGCGCACCCGACCGCCGTCGGCTTGCCCGTGCGGACGATGTCGATGAACGTCCACACCACGAGGGTGGCCGCGGGCGCCAGCATGGTCGTCACGAACGCCAGGGCTGCCACGGGGCCGGCCGACAGCGCACTGCCCGCGTTGAACCCGAACCAGCCGAACCACAGGAGGCCCGCGCCGAGCAGCGTGAACGGCACGCTGTGCGGCAGCAGGGACGAGGAGGGATATTCCTGCCGGGGACCGACCACGACCGCCGCGACGAGCGCGGCCACGGCGGCGTTGACGTGCACCACGGTGCCACCGGCGAAGTCGAGCGCGCCGAGGCCGGCCAGCCACCCACCGCCCCATACCCAGTGAGCCACCGGGCTGTAGACGACCAGGACCCACGCGCAGATGAAGAGCAGGTAGGCCGAGAAGCGCATCCGCTCGACGATGGCGCCCGAAATCAAAGCGGCCGTGATGATGGCGAACGTGCCCTGATAGGCCATGAAGAGCACGTGGGGAATGGTGCCCTGCGCCTCGAGCCCCACGCCGTTGAGGAAGAGTCGCGACAGGTCCCCCACCCAGGCGTTACCGGGGCCGAACGCCAGCGAGTAGCCCGCAACCGCCCATAGCACGCCGACGAAGCCCAGGGAGATGAAGCTCATCATCATGGTGTTGAGCACGTTCTTCGCGCGCACCAGCCCGCCGTAGAAGAACGCGAGTGCCGGCGTCATCAACAGCACGAGCGCGGCGGACATGAGCATCCATGCGGTATCAGCTGGGTTCATCCTCTCTCCTCTGCAGCGTGTGGACGGGCGTGATCGCCTGTTCGGAGGCGCGCGGGACGGGCCCGGATTACCTCCTGCGCGACCGCGCCTGGTCGAGCAAGGCCGATGCCAAGCTGAGCCGCCACGTGCCAGGCCTCGGGCGGCCTGATTCCATGCATTTCGGGCCCTCCGGGCAGACGCGGGGATCGCAGATCGACACAAATGTCTTCACATAGGGAAGTGACGACATCTTCGTAGCATCGTGACCCTCGCGCCGCCAGGCACGGCTGAAAGGACTCGTATTCAGGAGGAAATCCGGCCGGTTGCCGCGCCGGGAGCGGCCTGCGCTATTGGAACAATTCTGTTCTCAAGACCAGAATTGCTCCATATTTGTCGTCCCTAACGACAACAGCCGGCGCTGCCCTGCCGGAAGAACGGCGGCAGGGCGGCCGGCTGCTGCAGATCAGGTTGGTACAGCCTCTCGGCTGCGCCGCAGGCGCCTAGACGGTGGGCCTGACTACCTCGCAGGGCCTCGGGTTCCACTTGGACCCATCGGGCTCCTTCTTGAAGTGCGTGCTGAGCATATAGGGGATGTTCAGGTACGTGGGGTCCTCGAGCGTCGAGGTGAGGATCAGCCACACGTCGCCGTTCGGCTCGGTGATGCGGTCGAAGTACTCGAGCATCGAGGCGTTGCCGCTGTAGGGCACGCCGTTCCGACGCAGGTAGCCCGGACGCATCCGGCTGGTGGTCACCTTGAGCGAACCGGACAGCTGCTGCTGCGGCCCACCGCCGCGTCCTGCCGCGGGCGCCAGCCCCTGGCCGTCGGCCACCGTCTCCCACGACGCCACCGAGTGCCCCTGCCAGCTCGCCTGCCGGGGCGCGGCGGCCTGGCCGAAGTGGAACAGGCGAACCTGCTGCCCGGCGTCGATCTCCATCTTCAGCGTCGTATCGTTCTCCCAGGTGATGTGCAGACGCACCGGAAGGCGCATGATGCCGGCCGCGCCATAGGCCCGGCACTGCTCATTCGAGCGCTCGTCCCGGTCCGGATCCCACTGCCCCGTGATGCGCTGGCCCTCCGGGTTGAGCGGAACGCTCGCCGCGTCGCCCTTGGCCGGGGTCATCATGCGGTAGGGCCAGTCCTCGGTGATGACCGAGACCCAGTACCCCGTCAGATCCACGGGCGCCACCGCACGGGCGGCGCCACCCTGGGGCGCCTGCTGTGCCCCGAGGTCCAGCGTCAGCGTCGCCACCAGTGCGATCGCCCCGGCCAGCACCATCACGGGACGTGCGTCCCACTTCGAACTGCCTCTCATGCTCGTGTCTCCAGTGGCCGCGTCAGGGCGACCCATCTCACTACTGGCCACCGACGCCGGCGTAGACCGCCTCGAGGAACATCGCCGTCGTCCAGGGGCCGGTCGTGGACCCGTAGAGCACGTCGTACTCGAGCGAGACGCCGGATGCCTGCACCTGCTGGAGCGTCATGCCCTTGGCCTTCATCTCCTGCACGCGGTCACGGATGATCGTCAGCATGTCGCGGTACTCCACGACGTCGGACTCGTTGCCGATCCGCCCGTGCGAGGGCACGATGCGCGTGCCGCCCATCTGGTTCCGCTCCGGGACGGCCAGGTCGATCAGCATATTGAGCCCGTCGATGACGCCGTTGATGCTGCCGCCGTGCTCGCGATCGATCAGCGGGTAGCCCGTCGTGTTGAAGATCTCCCCGGCCGCGATCACGTCGGATCCGCGAAAGAAGACCAGCACATCGCCCTCGGTGTAGGCCGACGGCACGTGGATGATCTGCACGGCCTCGTCGTTCGAGTAGATGTCCTTCTTCGCGGTGAAGAAGGTCGAGGCGGGGAGGGCATCGCCGCTCAGACCGGCCGAACCCGCGCCGCTGGCACTCATGCGGTTGTAGGCCCCCTCGTGCGAGATCACGATGACGCCCGAGTTCTGGTTGCCCACGCGGCCGCCCACCTGTTGCGGCCGGGGCCCTCGCGCCCCGCCGTAGGTCTCCACGATCGGCCCGTTGCCGAGCACGTGCGCCGGCTCTCCGCTGGAATTGATGATGTAGCGCACGGGACGGTGCGTGACCGCACGTACGGCCGCGAGGATGCGCTCGCTCTCGCCGGAGTCGCCCGTGTCCACCAGCAACACGCCCTCGTCGCCCACCTGCATCACGACGTGCGCGCTGCCGCCGGCGATGAGATACACGTTGCCCCGCACGTGGAGCACTTCCATCCCGTTGATCGTGATGGTCTCCTCGGGATCGAGGCTGACGGCGCCCACGGGCGTCTGCGCCAGGGCCGGACCGGCCAGTACCAGCCCGGCACCGAGCACGAGAGCGGCAGCGCGGGCCGTGCGCGTGATTCTGCGATTCATGATGTCTCCCACGGACCTAGCGGCCCTGTCCGGCGCCGGCGGCAGCGGCTTCCTGCACCAGCTGGCGCAGCCGCGCCTCGTATTCGGGGTACAGCGTCTGCTTGCCGCCCATCACCGCTTCGAGCGGGATGTTGTGGTGCTTGGCGAACGCGTCCTGCACCGACCCGAAGGGCAGGTGCGGCACGTAGCCCAGCTTGCGGTCCGCAACCTCGTCGACGACCTCGAACACCCAGCGCTGATCCGGGTTGATGTTGGAGGATCGCACCCAGTGCGACGTGCGGATGAAGGGCTCCTCCAGATACACGGGATCGTCCACGACGGTGACGAGCGTCAGCTGATCGCCGTGGCGGAGGAAGTGCTCGGTCATCACGGACTTCGGGCTGGCCGGCACGCCGTTGCGCTGGATGACCCCGTACTTCATGTGCGTGGTCGTGATGATCAGCTGATTGCCCTCCACGACGCCCGTGGAGAAGCCTTCGAAGGTGTGCTCGGCGTACTGGGACGGACGCGCCCGACCGTCCATCCAGATGATGCGGTCGTTCCGGCCGAACACGCCCTCGAGGGTGAACGCCACGAGCTCACCCGTTTCCGGGTCCACCCGCTTCTGGATGCGCATGTTGGGACCGGGGCCGCGCATGAAGTACTGCGCCGGATGCGGCTGCGCCATCCGCTCGGTGAGCGTGAGCACCGACGCGTCCCAGTGGTTGGCCTTCTGCCGCGCGGCGGCGTTGATGGGCAGGCCGCTGAAGTCGCCGAGTTCGGCGCCAGGCCCGCGGTGCGGCTGATCTTCGTGGACCCGGGCCGCCCAGTCCCCGGAGATGTCCATCTGCTGGGCGGACGCCGGTGCAGCAGTCAGGATGAAGACGCCGGCAGCCAGGGCCGCCAGGGCCCCCGCACGGCGGGTACGAAACAGGGCATGGCACGAGGACATCTCGAACATGAACTCTCCTCTTGTTCGCTCCGGGCAGGGTCACAGGGTCTGCCGGTCGGGCGTTCGACCGTCACGACGACCGTACGAAGACCTCCGGGGCGCGCGGCATTATCCCAGCGTCTGGCACCGGCTGCAACTGGAGACCGCGGGGCGCAGCGCGCGCCCAGTCGCTACCGGGTCTTGTCCATGTACTTCGTGTGGCAGCTGTCGCAGGTGGCATAGACGGCGTCGCCCGCGGCCGACAGGGCATCGCCGTTCCGGGCATCGACGGCCCGGATGACCTCGAGCGCGGCATCCAGCTGCGCCCGCGACATCCGCATCCAGTCGCCCTGGTCCGGCACCCGGCTGCCGACCATCAGCAGGTTGGCCGACTCGGCGAGAATCACCGCCTGGCGCCGCACGGCAGCCCATGCCTCGTCGGACATCGGGGGCTCGGCCCCCGCGTCGAACACGGCGTTGGAGGCCGGAATCACGAGCAGCTCCATCAGCTCCTTGGCTGAGGCCACGGACTGGACACCGTCGCCCGAACCCTGGGTCTGCCCCTGGGGCTGGCCCTGCCCCTGGGGCTGGCCCTGCGCCTGCGCCTGTCCCGCGCCCTGTGCCTGCACCCGTGCCTGCCCGGGCGGCAGACCCGCTCCAAGCCCGCCGCTCGCCAGCATCGCCACCACCGCCACGATTGCCCGTCCTCGCATCTTGCCCGTCCCTTCTCGAAAGTGCCCACACAACCCGTCACACGACCCGCCACACGCACGAACCGCGGCACGACGCGCGTCACGGCCCCTGACTTCCACACGGCGTCAACTCGCGGCGTCAACCTGCGGCGTCAACTCGCGGCGTCAACTGGCCGCATCAGCTCGCCTCGCCAGGCTGGCTGCCGACAGTCCCGCCCTGCGTCAGCTCGCCGCGCGCCGGAACGGCGCCCGTACGGCCGGCAGGGCAATGCGAAAGGCGCTGCCCGCCGGGCCCGTGTGCTCCAGCGTCAGCTGCCCGCCACTGGACTCGATGGCCCACCGGGCAATCGAGAGTCCCAGTCCGGTGCCGCCTTCGTCCACCCCGGGTGCGTCACCGACGCGGAAGTACCGCTCGAAGATGCGGGCCTGGGGCCCCGGCGGAATCCCCGGACCGCTGTCGATGACGTCGATCACGGCGCGGTCCCCCACCTCCGCCACGCGGAGACGGATGCGCCCACCAACCGGCGTGTACTTGATGGCATTGAAGACCAGGTTGATGAGCGCCTGCCGCAGCACGAGGCGCTCGCCCCTGGCGCGGGGCGTGCCGTCGCGCTCGATCGCGATCGACTGCCGCTTCTCCTCGGCCAGCACGCCGAGGTGCGCGGCCACGTCGTCGGCCAGCTCGTTCAGGTCGAGCACTTCCGAGAGCAACGCGCCCTGTCCTGTCTCGGCACGCGAGAGCGCCAGCAGGCGATCCACCAGGCCCGCGAGGCGGTCCACTTCCTCGAGCATGCTGCCGATGATGCTTCGATACTTCGTCTCGTCCCGATGCTCGCGCAGCCCCACTTCGCCGACGCTGCGAATGGCGGTCAGCGGCGTCCGCAGTTCGTGCGACACGTCGGCGGTGAAACGCCGCATCTGCTCGAAGGAGGCCTCGAGGCGGCCGAGCGTCTCGTTGAAGACCGTGGCCAGCCGCCCCATCTCGTCGTCCGGGTTCTCGACGGGCAGCCGCTCACTGAGCCGATCGGCGGTGATCGAGCGCGCGCGCTCGGCCATGCGCTCCACCGGCAGCAGCGCGCGACGGGCCAGCACGTAGCCACCCAGGCCCGCCGCGGCGACCCCGAGGGGCAGGCCGAGGGCGAGCATGAGCAGCAGGCCGTCGAGCTGCTCGCGGACGGAGGCGGCCGATCGGCCCACCTGGATCACGACGGGCACGGCACGGGAGGGATCGCCCGGCAGTTCGGTCTCCCCGTGGCGGGTCAGGAGCCGCATGGGCACGTCACCGGCCTGGACGGTGACGATGCCGTCGCGCTCGGCCGGGCTCAGCACCAGGTCGCGCCCCTCCACGACCGGCATGCGCGCGGCCTCCGGGCTCTGATAGAGGAGTGTGCCGTCAGGACTCCACACCTGCAGCCATGGGCGCTCTCCCTGCCCGAAGCCGGTGCCGCCCCCGCCGAAGGCGAGCACGAGTTCCTCCGACTCCAGCTCGCCGCACAGCGGACAGGTGAAGCTGCCGTCGGCGCGCGGAGCCACCAGCGCCGAGGCGTACCAGAAGTCGCTGCGAAGGGAGGCATCGAGCGAGTCGGACACGTTCTGGCTGACGAAGGTGTACACGGCGGACGCATAGACGCCGAGCACGACGACCATCGCCGCCACGTACCACACGGTGAGCCGCAGCCGCACGCTGTGCGACCGCCACCAGCGGCTCACGGCTCGCCCTCCCGGAGCATGAAGCCGACGCCGCGGATGGTGTGAATGAGCTTCACGGACTGGTCGAGGTCGATCTTGCGCCGCAGGCGCGCGATGTGGACGTCGATCACGTTGTCGAGCGGCGTCGTGCGCGATGTTTCCTTCCAGACATCACGGGCCAGTGCCTCGCGTGTCACGACCTGCCCCTCGTAGCGCATCAGGAACTCGAGCAGCTCGAACTCACGCACGGTGAGGTCCACGGGCCGGCCGCCCCGCATCACTTTGCGGGCGATGCGGTCGATCTCGAGGTCGCCCAGCGTGAGGCGCGGCGACTCGGCCGATCGGCCCCGCCGCAGGAGCGCGCGAATCCGCGCCAGCAGCTCCACGAAGGCGAAGGGCTTGACCAGATAGTCGTCGGCGCCGGCATCGAGGCCGGTGACGCGGTCCTGGAGGGCGTCGCGCGCGGTGAGCACGAGCACGGGTGTGCGGATGCCGTGTTCGCGCAGCGTCCGCAGGATCTGGAGGCCGTCCCGGCCCGGCAGGCCGAGATCGAGGAGAATGAGGTCGAAGTGCTCGGTCGTCAGGCGGAAGAAGGCGCTTTCTCCGGAGCGCTCGACCAGGGCTTCGTAACCCTCGCCCTCGAGCCCCTCCCTGAGGGCGTCGGCGACCTTCAGTTCGTCCTCCACGACGAGGACCCGCGTTCTCGACTCCGCCACGTGCCGATCTTATCCGAGCGGGCGGATGGTTCCCTGCTGAAGAGTTCCTGAATTCCGTGTCAGGCGGAGCCCAGCCACCAGCCATGTCCGACGCCGAGTTCCTCTCCGCCGACCCACGCGGGCGCGGCTGGCACGTGCGCCTCCGGCACCTGACGGCGAGCGTGCGCGCAGACCGGCTCGAGGATGTCCGCGCGGTGCTCGCCCGCGCGGACATCCTCGAGCCGGTC
>JABFRY010000371.1 GCA_013140955.1 Acidobacteriota bacterium | reverse complement strand
GTCCGAGACGTAGAGGAAGCCGTCGCGTTCGAGACCGAGGTCAACGAACGCCGACTGCATGCCGGGGAGCACCTTCGATACCCGGCCCTTGTAGAGGTTGCCGACGACACCGCGCTGGCGTTCGCGCTCGATGAAGATTTCGGCCACCTGATCGTCCTCGAGGATCGCCACACGTGTTTCGTGGGCGCTCGAGGAGATGATCATTTCCCTGGTCATTCCCGACACTCCAGGAGGGTCCGGGGACCGGCAGTCCCACACGTCCGACGGCGGCCACGCGTACGAGTGCCAGCAGCAGGCTCCACAGCCGCGCCAGCATCCGTGCACCCGCGTGCGGGTCGTCGTGCGACCTCACCTGCAGGCGAGCGATGTCTCCGTGAACGACGGTCATGCCGTGTCCCGACCCCTAGTTGGTGAAGCGACGCATCCGCACGTTGAGGATGAGCCCGAACCCCGCCAGCGTGGCGATGAGCGAGGACCCGCCGTAACTCATGAGCGGGAGCGTCAAACCCTTGACCGGCGCCAGGCCGGCCGACATGGTGATGTTGTAGACGACCTGGAACGAGAAGCTGGCCAGCACTCCCAGCACCAGGTACGATCCCAGCCTGTCCTTCGACAGTCGGGCCGCCTCGATGGCCCTCATGATGACGAACAGGTAGAGTCCCAGCGCCACCAGGACCCCCGCAAACCCCTGCTCCTCGGCGAGCACCGAGAAGATGAAGTCGTTGTGCGCCACCGGGAGGAAGCGCAGCTGACCCTGCGTTCCCCTGGTGAAACCCTTGCCCCACAGCCCGCCGGATCCCACGGTGATGCGGGCCTGAATCTGCTGATAGCCGGCGCCCCGGGCATCCTGCTCGGGGTCGAGGAACGTCACGACACGTTCCTTCTGGTAATCCTCCAGGACGAACTGCCACGCGACCGGTGCGACCAGGAGTCCTGCCAGCGCGATGATGGCGAAGACCCGCATGGGCATGCCGGCCACGAAGACCACGATGAAGAGCACGGGCAGCAGCGTGACCGCGGTACCGAGGTCAGGCTGCCGGCCGATGAGGAGCACGGGCACGGCGGTCAACGCCACCGCCGTGAGGAGGTCGGTGCGCGACACGCCGTCGCGCCGGGACTCGCTGAAGAACTTGGCCAGGACCAGCGCCAGCGCGGCCTTGGCGAACTCGGAGGGCTGGAGATTGAAGGCGCCCAGATCGATCCATCGACGCGACCCGCCGCGCACCGCCCCGAAGAAGAGCACGTAGACGAGCAGCAGCACGATGCCGCCGTAGATGAGCAGGGAGCGCTCGGTGAGGCTCCGGTAGTCCACCGCCAGGCAGACCACCATGGCCACCAGGCCGAGGCCGAGCGCATAGAGCTGGGTGAAGTAGGTGTCGGTGGGTCCGCCGGTGGCGCTGTAGATCTGCGTGAGGCCGAGCAGGCAGAGGGCGAGCATGGCCCCCAGCATCGCCCAGTCCACGTGGAAGTAGAGACGTCGTTCGAACACGGTCGTCCTGGCTAATCGGTGCCGGCGCCGGACACGGCGCGCTCGGGTGGCAGGATGTCGAGGGCCACGGGGCTCCCCACCGGGATGTCGGGATCGAACTCCGGCAGGGCGGGGGGCACCGCGCGCAGGCCGGGCAGGGGCATGCCGTCCCTCTTGGCGAAGTAGGTCTCCATCACGTGCTTCGCGATGGGCGCCCCGAGGTAGCCGTGCTCCCCGTGCTCGGCGAAGACCACGCCGGCAATCTCGGGGTTGTCCTTGGGGGCGAAGAACACGAACCAGCCGTGATCGCGGACGTCCATCCCGGCGTTCTTCGCCGCCTGGCGACCCTGGTTGGAGACGACCTGCGCGGTGCCGGTCTTGCCGGCGACGTCGCGTCCCGCGATGCGGGCACGGCCGGCCGTTCCGGCGCCGTTGACCGCCAGCCACAGTCCGTCGCGCACCGCGTCGAGGGTTTCGGGGCGGAACGCCACCCGATCGGCGACCGCCGGCGGCTGCACGGGCTGCCACCCCTGGCCTTCGTCCACCGCCTTGATCAGGTGCGGCGTGACCTTCGTGCCGCCGTTGGCCACGGTGGCGATCATCAACGCCAGCGAGGCGGGCGTCACCGACACCTGGCCCTGGCCGATCGACACCGAGATGGTCTCGCCCGGATACCAGCGCTCCCCGGTGCGCTCGAGCTTCCAGGCCGTGGACGGGACGAGGCTCTCCTGCTCGTTGGGAAGATCGATGCCGGTGCGGCCGGCCAGCCCCAGCTTCTCGGCCCACTCGTGGATCTTGTCCACGCCCAGCATGTTGCCGAGCGTGTAGAAGTAGACGTTGCAGGACTTCTCGAGCGCATGCCGCAGGTCCATGCGCCCGTGCCCGCCCCGCAGGTGACACGCGAAGCGGCGCCCGAAGAAGGTCGCGCCGCCGTTGCAGTTGACCGTGAAGTCGGGGCCGATGAGGCCCTCTTCGAGCGCCGCCGTCGCCACGACGATCTTGAAGGTGGACCCCGGCGAATAGCGTCCCTGGATGGTGCGGTTCTGCAGGGGCCGGAGGGTGTCGGTGTTGAGCGACGCCCAGGTCTCGCGGTCGATGCCCGCGGCGAAAGCGTTGGGATCGTAGGACGGAAGACTGACCTGTACCAGGACCTCTCCGTTGCGGGGGTCCAGCATGAGCGCCGCGCCGTTGAACCCGGCCTCGCGGAACGCGGCTTCGGCAGCCTTCTGCAGGTCGTAGTCGATCGTGAGCTGCACGCGGCGGCCCTGGACGGGCGCGATCTCCTCGAGCGTCCGCATCTCGCGGCCGGTGCTGTTCACCACCACGCGGCGGGCGCCGTCGAGGCCCATCAGCAGCGAGTTGTACACGCGCTCGACGCCGGACTGGCCCACGATGGTGCCGGGCGTGATCTGGTCGGTGAGCTGCGCGTCGCTCGCTTCGCCGACGTACCCGAACACGTGTGCCGCCACCGCGTCGGAAGGATACTGCCGCGTGGGGACCTCCTCGACGACCACCTCGGGGAGTTCCGAATCGAGCCGCCGCGCCGTCAGGGCGGCGACCTGCGCCAGCGTCGCGTCCTCGATGAGGACCAGCGGCCGGTAGGACGGCTCGCGTCGGCCGCGCTCGACGGCGACGCGCAACTGCTCGATGTCCACGCCCGCGATCTCGGAGACCAGCGCGATCGTGCGCTCGAGGTCCTTTGCGTGCTCGCGGACGATGGACACGCGCAACGCGTGGCGATTCTCCACGAGCAGGGTGCCGTTGCGATCCACGATGGCGCCCCGCGGCGCACGCAGCGCGAGCGTCCGCTGGTGGTTGTTCTCGGCCATCTCCTCGAAACGTTCGTGCTGGAGGATCTGGAGGTACCAGAACCCGATGGCCAGGAGGACGAAGCACACGACGGTCCCGACGCGCAGCGCGTTCAGCCGGGACCAGATCCGCCGCCGATTTTCAGGCATCGCCATCAGCCGCCCGCCTCAATGTCGTGTGCGTCGTGCCGCCCGCCGGCGTTCCACCACACCGGGCAGCGCCTCGATGATGGTGAACGCCACCATGCCGATCACCGCGTTGCCCACCGCCTGCCCGGCCACTCCCATCCAGGGTGTGGGAAACGTCCGCAGGCCGAGCAGTGCGTAGAGCCCCATGAACACGCCCGCGTGGACGAGTGTCGCCGCCAGGAACATCACGACGCGGGGCAGCGAGGCCGTCACGATGAACTGCTGCCCGAACACCCCGGCGAAGAAGCCCACGGTCGACTTCGCCAGGGCGCCCATTCCGATGACGCCGCTCGACAACGCGTCCTGCACCAGGCCGGCCAGGCTCCCGGTGACCATCGCCGCGCCGGGGCCGGCCGAGAGGGCCACGTAGACCACCACCACCAGCACCAGGTCCACGGCCGCCGTCCCGTTCACCACCAGACGCGAGAAGAAGGTCTGCAGCGCGATCGCAAGGGCAACCGCCACCAGCACGCCGACCGTTCTCACGTAAGGTCCCCGCCCTTCACTCCGAATCGTCCCCGGGGACCACCGGGCGCGTCAGCACGACCAGGACCGACTCCAGCGACGAGAAATCCACCGACGGGCGAACCACGATGGATCCGTAGTCCTGACCATTCCGCGTTACAGATTCTATCCGACCGATGAGGAAGCCCTTGGGATAAATGCCGTCGATTCCCGACGTCACCACGAGGTCGCCTTCGCGCAGATCGGCCGATCCGGCCACGTACTCCATGGCCAGCAGGTCGCCGCCGCTGCCGACGACCACCCCCTGTGCGCGGCTCCGTTCGATGATCACGCCGGCCGCCGCGTTGCGATCGATCAGCAACTGGACCTTCGAGGCCCTGGGAGCCGCCGTCACGACCCGGCCGACCACGCCGGACGGCGAGATGACTGCCATGTCCTGGCCGATGGCGGCCCCCGCTCCCTTGTCGATGGTGATGGTCCGGAAATCGGGGCTGGCGCCGCCGGCGATGACCGAGGCCCCCGTGGTCGTCACCGAGACGCGGGTCTGCAGGTCGAGCAGCTCCTGGAGCTGCCGCGACTGGCCCGCCACGGCCCGCTCCTCCTGGAGTTCCACCTGGAGCTGCGCAACCTCCTCGCGCAGGGCGACGTTCTCCGCGCGCGTGTCCTGGAGCGCCACATAGCCGTCCCAGGCCCCGGACAGGCCGCCGGCCAGTGCCGCCACGCCGCGCTGGACCTCCGCGACGACCCCGAAGGTGGCCGTTTCGAGCAGGGGCACGCCGCGCTGGGTGGTCACCTGGGCGGAAATCAGGATGACGTGGCCGATGGTGAGGGCCACGAAGAGGTACCCCGTGCGCTGGCGTATGTCGAGCAGAGGCATCCCAGGCATTTCCGCACGTTCCTGCGCCGCCCGTTCCCGCGAACGGCGGCGCGAGGGATCAGTCGATCGAGATCTTGCGCAGCAGGTTGAAGTCCGACAGCATCTTGCCCGCCCCGAGGACCACCGACGAGAGGGGATCCTCGGCCATCGCGAGCGGGAGACCCGTCTCTTCCCGCAGGCGCTTGTCGAGGTTCCTGAGCAGCGACCCGCCGCCGGTGAGCACGATGCCCCGGTCCACGATGTCGGCCGACAGCTCGGGCGGTGTCCGCTCCAGCGCCACCCGGACGGCATCGACGATGACGTTGACGGTCTCGGCCAGGGCTTCCCGAATCTCCTGATCGGAGATCGTGATGGTCTTGGGCACGCCCTCGATGAGGTGCCGGCCCTTGATCTCCATCGTCATCTTCTCTTCGAGCGGGTAGGCGGAGCCGATCTCCATCTTGATCTGCTCGGCCGTCCGCTCGCCGATGAGGAGGTTGTAGGCCTTCTTGATGTACTGGATGATCGCGTCGTCCATCTCGTTGCCGGCCACGCGCACGGCCTTGCTGTAGACGATGCCGGCCAGCGAGATCACGGCGATGTCGGTGGTACCGCCGCCGATGTCCACGATCATGTTGCCCGAGGGTTCGGTGATGGGCATGCCCGCGCCGATGGCGGCCGCCATGGCCTCCTCCACCAGGTGCACCTCGCTCGCCTTGGCCCGGTAGGCGCTGTCCTTGACGGCGCGCTTCTCCACCTGGGTGATCTCGGAGGGCACGCCGATGACGATACGCGGCCGAACCCACACGTTGCGGTTGTGCGCCTTCTTGATGAAGTAGGTCAGCATCTTCTCGGTGACCTCGAAGTCGGCGATGACTCCGTCCTTCATGGGCTTGATGGCGACGATGTTGCCAGGGGTGCGACCGAGCATCTCCTTGGCGTCGCGACCGACCGCTTCGACGCGGCCGTTGAGCTTGTTGATGGCGACGATGGACGGCTCGTTGACGACGATGCCCTTGCCCCGCGCGTACACGCAGGTATTGGCAGTGCCGAGA
>JABFRY010000345.1 GCA_013140955.1 Acidobacteriota bacterium | reverse complement strand
GCTCGGGCTGTCCAGCGGGCACGATGGCGCCTCCGCGGGCGACTCCCCTGTGGTTTCTGCTGCCGCCTCTGGTGCGGCCTCTGCGGTCTCTGGCGTCGTGCCCGCTGGACAGCCCGAGCGGCCGCCCGAAGCGGCGCCGCCCGTGACACACCTCGCAGCCGAAGTGCGTCCACTCGAGGACGTGGTCGCGGCCGTCGTGCCGGGCGTCGTCTCTGTCCAGGCCGGACGCGCGCGGGGCACCGCGTTCTTCATCGGGCCCGATCGACTCATCACCAATGCCCATGTCGTCGGGGACGCCGCGACCGTAATCCTGCAGGCCGGCGAGAATCGGTGGCGTGCTCGTGTCGTGACCGTTGCGACCGGCAGCGACCTGGCGGTCCTGCAGCTCGACGCGGGCGGTCGTGCACCCGCCGTGCTGCCGCTCGGCGCGCCCGCCGACGTGCGGGTGGGCCAGGAGGTGATCGCCGTCGGGTCGGCGCTCGGTGTCCTGTCGAGTACCGTGACGCGCGGCATCGTGAGCGCCGTGCGCCGGGTGGGCACCGTGACGCTCATCCAGACCGACGCGGCGATCAATCCCGGCAACAGCGGAGGTCCGCTGGTGGACCGCGCAGGGCGCGTGATCGGCGTGACGACATTGAAGGCGGGTGCACAGGCCGAGTCGCTTGGCTTCGCGGTGGCGGCCGAGCACGCCTCGGCACTGCTGGAACGCCCGCGGCAGACGGCCACCGATCGCGTGACGCCGTCGGCCTCCGACGGGCCGGCAACCGGGCTCGAAGCGGTGCTGGGCGGGACGCCGCCCGCGTCCGCGGACGCGGGCAGGGACGCTGGCGGCGCCGCCTACGAGGAGGTGCTGGCAGCAGCCGGACGACAGGCCGATCAGCTCGATGCGTCGTGGACCCGCAA
Organism: Acidobacteriota bacterium; assembly: GCA_013140955.1. Classification (GTDB taxonomy): domain Bacteria; phylum Acidobacteriota; class Vicinamibacteria; order Vicinamibacterales; family UBA2999; genus JABFRY01. Next base: position 4,968 of record JABFRY010000345.1, on the reverse strand, counting down.
CGCCCCTGGCTGCGCGCCAGACATCCGCACGCCGGCCCGACGCCCCTGGCTCGTCGTCCTGGCGGAGGATGCGCCCCTTCCCGTCCGCAACGGCTGCCGCGACTGGATCGCGTCCATGACCGCCGCCGCCCGCTCCATCGACCTGCGTCTGCGCCAGGCCGCCGAGGAGGCGCGCCGGGCCGGCGTCTACCCCGGCGCGCTGCGCGAGAGTCGCCGACGCCACGGGTTGGACTGGGACGGCTGGGACCGCTGAGCGGGAGACAAACCTCCGCCGGAACTGCAGTCTCTTCAGTATGATCGGTGGATGCGAGTCGCGATCGACGCGCGCAAACTCCACGACTTCGGCATCGGCACCTACATCCGCAACCTGCTGAGGCACGTCGCGCGGCTCGATCACGACACCGAGTACGTGCTGCTCTGCAGCCCGGCCGACCTCGGCGTGGCCCGCGAACTGGGCCCCAACTTCCGCGGCGTCGAAGAGCGCTCCCCCAGCTACTCCATCCGCGAGCAGCTGTCGATCCCGGCCGTGTTGTTGCGCGAGCGCCCGGACGTCTATCACTCCCCCCACTACGTGCTGCCGGCCGCGCTCGGCTGCCGGCGGGTCGTGGTGACGATTCACGACTGCATCCACCTGCGCTTCCCCCAGTACCTGCCCAACCGCGCGGCGCATGCCTACGCCCGCACCATGCTGTGGAGCGCGGCGAAGCGGGCCGACCGGATCATCACGGTGTCGGAGGCCTCCAAGCGCGACATCCTGCACTTCTTCGACGTCGCGCCAGAGAAGGTGGAGGTGGTCTACAACGGGATCGACGAGCGCTTCTGGGTGACGCCAGCCGGCGATCTGGTGGACCGCGTGCGCGAACGGTACCAGCTCGACGGTCGGTTCCTCCTGTACGCCGGCAACATCAAGCCCCACAAGAATCTGGTCCGGGTCATCGAGGCATTCGCCGGGCTGAGGCGCCGCGGCTTCGACCAGCTGCAGCTGCTCATCATCGGCGACGAGATCTCGAAGCTGCCCGCCCTGCGACGCGCCGTCCACAAGCACAAGCTGCACAAGCACGTCCGCTTCATGGGGTTCGTTCCGGACGAGACGCTCTCGGTGCTCTACCGACTCGCGGCCGTCTTCGTGTTCCCCTCCCTCTACGAGGGCTTCGGGCTTCCGCCGCTCGAGGCGATGGCCAGCGGAACGCCGGTCGTCACCTCGACGACGTCGTCCCTGCCCGAGGTGGCGGGACACGCCGCCGTGCTCGTGGACCCCTATGATGCCGCGTCGATCGAGGACGGCATCCGTGAAGTCCTCGACAGCCCGGCCCGCGCAGACGAGTTGCGCCGCCAGGGCCTGCTGCGCGCGCGGGAATTCTCCTGGGAGCGGGCGGCGGCCCGTACGCTGGCGATCTACGCGGAGACGTCGCGGGCGTGAACGTCGCCCTGGTGCACGACTGGCTCACGGGCATGCGCGGTGGGGAGCGCGTGCTCGAGGAGCTCTGCGGACTCTACCCCGCGGCGGACATCTTCACCCTCGTCCACGCCCGAGGCAGCGTGTCGCCGGCCATCGAGCGGCACCGCATCAGCACCTCGTTCATCGATCGACTGCCGCTCGGGCGCCACTACTACCGGCACTACCTGCCGCTCTTTCCTTTCGCGATCGAGCAGTTCGACCTCGACGCGTACGACCTGGTGCTCAGTGCCAGCCACTGCGTCGCCAAGTCGGTGGTCACGCCGGGACGCGCCCGCCACCTGTGCTACTGCTTCTCGCCCATGCGCTACGCCTGGGATCAGTTCGATGCCTACTTCGGCCCGGAACGGGTGGGGCCGCTGGCGAGCCGGCTGCTCTACGGGCCGGTCATGCGGCGCCTGGCGCGCTGGGACGCGGCCACCGCCAGCCGGGTGGATCGCTTCGTGGCCATCTCGCGCCACGTTGCGGGACGGATCGGCCGATACTATAATCGCGTGGCTTCGGTCGTGTACCCACCCGTGAACACGGTCTTCTATCACCCGGCCCCCGTCGAGCCGGGTGGGCACTTCCTGGTCGTGTCTGCTCTCGTCCCCTACAAGCGCATCGATCTGGCCATCACGGCCTGCGCCCGTGCCGGGGCGCACCTTCGGATCGTGGGTGACGGTCCGGAGCGGCCCAGGCTGGAGCGGCTGGCCGGTCCGGGTGTCACGTTCCTCGGGCGCCTCGACGACACTGCGGTGCGCGACGAGTATCGCCAGGCGCTGGCCGTGCTGCTGCCGGGGGAGGAAGACTTCGGTATCGTGCCGGTCGAGGCCATGGCGTGCGGCCGGCCGGTGGTCGCGCTCGGGATCGGGGGAGCCACGGAAACGGTCATCGACGGAGACACGGGCGTGCTGTTCACGGAGTCCACGACCGATTCGCTGGCAGCCGCCCTCGGGCGCGTGGCCACGCTCGCGTTCGACCCGGCGCGCATGCAGGCGCACGCGGCCACGTTCTCGCGCGAACGGTACCTGGACCAGATGCGCGCCGTCATCGACGAGACGCTGCAGGCGCCGGCGGGCACGCGATGGTGACGCTCCGCAACCGGCTCCTCGTCACGACCCACGTCGTGCTGGACGCGCTCCTGGCGATCTGGGCGTTCGTACTCGCCTACGGCATCCGCTTCGAAAGCGGCCTGGTGCCGGTCACGAAGGGCTACCCGCCGATCGAGCAGTACCTCAACGTGCTGCCGTTCGTCGCCCTCCTCACGCCTCTCGCCTTCCAGCTCCAGGGCGTCTACCGCCTCAGGCGCGGCCGGTCGAGGGTGGACGACTTCTTCGCGGTCCTGGTGGGCAGCATCCTCGCGGTGGTGTTCGGTGTCGTCTCCACGCTGTACGTCCAGGCCTACTACGTCTCGGAAGAGGCCAAGGCCCGTGGCGCCTACGAGGTGTCGCAGCTGGTCTGGGCGCTGTTCCTCGGCCTGAACGTGGTCTTCGCCTACGCGTCCCGCGAGGCAGTGCGCGAGTTGCTCGAACGCCGCTGGCGCGCGGGCATCGGCCTCAAGCGCATCCTCATCGCGGGCTCCGGCGAACTCGGGCGGATGGTGGCCGACCGCATCCTCCAGCATCGCGAGTTCGGCTACCAGGTCGTCGGCATGGTGGACGACCGGGCCACCGGCGATCACATCGGCTATCGGGGCCTGCCGCTGCTCGGCACCCTGTCGGACGTCGGCGAGATCGCGCGGCGGGAACGGGTGGATCTCCTCTACGTGGCGCTGCCGCTCGAGGAGCACGCCCGACTGCTCGACCTCGTGGAGGTCACGAGCCGGGAATGCATCGACGTGAAAGTCGTCCCGGATCTGCTGCAGTTCATCACGCTCAAGGCCCGCCTCGAGGATCTCGACGGGCTGCCCATCATCAGCGTCAACGACGTCCCGCTCCAGGGCGTCAACGCCTGGATCAAACGGGCACTCGACGTGGCCTTCTCCGCCGCCACGCTCCTCGTGCTCGCGGTGCCGCTGGCCATCATCGCCGCACTGGTGCGGTGGACCTCGGCGGGGCCCGTGTTGTACTCGCAGGAGCGCATGGGCCTGGACGGCCGGGCGTTCAGGGTCTACAAGTTCCGGTCCATGTACATCGATGCCGAGGAGGCCTCGGGGCCGGTGTGGGCCCGCGATGACGACCCACGGGCGACGCCGGTGGGACGCTGGCTGCGGCGGCTCGACCTCGACGAACTCCCGCAGTTCTGGAACGTGCTCAAGGGCGACATGTCGATCGTCGGGCCGAGGCCGGAGCGCCCCTTCTTCGTCGAACAGTTCAAGCACCGCATCCCGCAGTACATGCTCAGACACAAGGTCAAGGCCGGCATCACCGGCTGGGCCCAGGTGAACGGGTGGCGGGGCAACACCTCGCTCGAGAAGCGCATCGAGTACGATCTCTATTACATCGAAAACTGGTCCGTGACGCTCGACCTCAAGATCATGTGGCTGACCGTCGTCAGGGGACTTTTCCACGGCTCATCCCATGCCTAGAACCGTCGTGACCGGTGCGGCCGGCTTCATCGGCTCGCACCTCTGCGAGGCCCTGCTCGATGCAGGGCACTCGGTCGTCGCCATCGACAACCTGCTCACCGGGGACATGGCGAACATCGCCCATCTCCGCGACCGGGACTTCGAGTTCATCCGCCACAACGTCACGCGCTACATCGACGTCGACGGCCACGTGGACTTCGTGCTGCACTGGGCCAGCCCGGCCAGCCCGATCGACTATCTCGAACTGCCGATTCAGACCCTCAAGGTGGGCTCGCTCGGCACCCACAACGCCCTGGGCCTGGCACTGGCCAAACGCGCGAGGTTCGTGCTCGCCTCGACGTCCGAGGTGTACGGCGACCCGCTGGAACACCCCCAGAAGGAATCGTACTGGGGCAACGTGAACCCGGTCGGGCCGCGCGGCGTCTACGACGAGGCCAAGCGCTTCGCCGAGGCCATCACGCTCGCGTACCACCGCTATCACGGGCTCGACACGAAGATCGTCCGCATCTTCAACACCTACGGCCCGCGGATGCGGCTGCGTGACGGCCGCGCCGTGCCCGCCTTCATGTCGCAGGCCCTGCGGAACGAAGACGTCACGGTGTTCGGCGATGGCACCCAGACGCGCAGCTTCTGCTACATCAGCGATCTGGTGGACGGCATCCTGCGCCTGATGACCTCGGACCTGAACGAGCCGGTGAACATCGGCAACCCGCACGAGGTGACGATCGAGGCCATCGCGAGAACGATCGTGCGCATCACGGGCTCGTCGAGTCGCATCGTGTACCGTCCGCTGCCGGTGGACGACCCCCGGCAGCGACAGCCCGACATCACGAAGGCGACGACGCTGCTCGGCTGGACGCCCCGCGTGGAGCTCGAGGAAGGGCTGCAGAGGACGGTCGACTACTTCCGCCCGCGCGTGATGGCCTGAGGGCCCGCCTCGTGCCCCGGCGTCGGCTCCTGCGGCCCCTCGCCCACCAGCCGGCGCAGCCGCACGATGTAGTCC
>JABFRY010000207.1 GCA_013140955.1 Acidobacteriota bacterium | reverse complement strand
CACGCCGTACTTGGCGGCGAACCCGAGGGCTGCCGGCGTCGGGGCGCCGCCGGGGGCGAAGGCGGCCGTGACGGGCGGCCCCGTCACCAGCTCCTCGAGGTCGGTCTGCCGTTCCGCCAGCTTCACGACGCGCGCCGTCAGGCGCCTGGGGGTGCTGTACGCCTCGGTCGGCGCATCCACGTCGAGGCGAAGGCTCTTGAGCCGCGCGTCCACGCAGCGGGCCATCTGTGCGGTGAGCCCGGGCAGCCACGAGGCCGGGATCTCCTCGCAGCCGATCTCCATCAGCAGCTCGCGATCCATCTACGCCTCCCCTCCGGGCGCCGCCACCTGGGCCTCCGCACAGGCCCGCGCGATCTTCACCGCCAGCTGGCGCACCCTGAGGATGTAGGCGGTCCGCTCGGTCACGCCGATGCTGCCGCTCGAATCGAGCACGTTGAAGAGGTGCGAGCATTTCAGGCAATGCTCGAGCGCCGGCCACACGAGGCCCGACGCCAGCAGGCGGCCGCTGAAGTCGTAGTAGCGGTCGAAGAGGTCCCGGTGCAGCGCCGCGAATTCGGCCTTCGGCATGTCCACCTGCCCGAAGGCGTACTTGGACTGCTCGATCTCTTCCTGCAGCCGGACCTCGCGGTACTTCACCCCACCGCCCCACTCCAGGTCGAAGACGTTGTCGACGCGCTGCAGGAACATCGCAATGCGCTCGAGCCCATAGGTGATCTCACAGGAGATCGGCGACAGGTCGATGCCTCCCACCTGCTGGAAGTAGGTGAACTGGGTGATCTCGAGGCCGTCGAGCAGCACCTGCCAGCCGATCCCCCACGCCCCGAGCGTCGGCGACTCCCAGTTGTCCTCTTCGAAGCGGATGTCGTGCAGGCGGGGATTGATGCCGCACGCCTCCAGGCTGTCGAGATACAGACGCTGCACGTCGTCGGGGGAAGGCTTGAGAATGACCTGGAACTGGTGGTGCTTGAAGAGCCGGTTGGGATTCTGCCCGAAGCGCCCGTCGTCGGGCCGGCGCGAGGGCTGCACGTAGGCGACGCTCCACGGGGCAGGGCCGAGCACCCGGAACAGCGTTTCGGGATGCGACGTCCCGGCCCCGACCTCCAGGTCGAGCGGCTGCTGGAGGAGGCATCCCTGCGAGGCCCAGAAGGCCGAGAGTTTGAGTATGAGGTCCTGAAGCGTCACGAGGCGAGTTCGTCCGGTCCTGGCATCCTACCCGTGACGGCGCATGTCGCGGATGACCCTGTCCGATTTCAACGTCTTCTCGAGATGTGCGCCGATGAGCGCCCGGTGCACACCTTCCAGTTCGCGCAGCGCGCGCAGATCGACGACCACGTCACCCACCCGGCTCGGCGTCGTGTGCCGCGAGGCGGTCAGGAACGCCGACGCCCCCGGCGACAGGCCGCTGTCCGCCTCCGGATACAGCCCCTGCAGCCGCAGCAGCCAGTACTCGAAGTACCGCGCCAGTGGCTCCGCCGGGGCCCCCGAGGACAGGGCATCGAGCATCGAGGCCCCGAGCCGGTACATCCGCTCGTCGGCGTCCGACTCCTGCGACCACTCGTCGAGCAGTTCGGCGAAGTACTCCACGTAGGTCAGCGCGTCCGACGCATCGACCCCGGCGAGCCCGAGCGGCGACCGCACCGTCTCGGCGTAGTTCAAGCCGACCAGTTCCCGCTGCTCCTTCTCGAAGTACGCCACCCGGACCTCGGTCAGCGGCTCCAGCGCGCCCGCGAAGGGCGACCGCTGCCTGCGCGCGCCCTTGGCCACGCCGCGCCGCTTGCCCCTGTCGCGCGTCAGGAAGACGACAATCCTGTCGGCCTCCCCGAGCTTGTAGGTGCGCAGGATCAGGGCGTCTGCGGTATAGAGCGGCACCGAGCGCCTATTCTACCGGGATCTCAGCCGCCCTGACCGAGATATCGCATGAAGATGGTGGCCAAACCCAGAAACGACAGGAACCCGAACACGTCGGTCATCGTCGTGATGAAGACCGACGACGCCAGGGCCGGGTCCACGTTGACCGCGCGCAGACCGAGCGGCACGAGCGTGCCCGCCGTCGCGGCGACGAACATGTTGATGATCATGGCCGCGCACAGCACCAGGCCGAGGACGGGATCGCCCCGCATGCCCCAGGCCACGCCGGCCGCCACCAGCCCCAGGACCACGCCGTTGCCGATGCCGACGATCGACTCCTTCAGGAGCGCCTTCCGGGAATTGCTCCAGCTCAGTTCGCCGAGCGCGATGCCCCGCACGATGACGGTGAGCGTCTGGGTGGCCGCGTTGCCGCCCATCCCCGCCACCACGGGCATGAAGACCGCCAGGGCCGTGATCCGTTCGATGGTGCCCTCGAACAGCGCCACGACCGACGCGGCGAGAAACGCCGTCACCAGGTTGACCCCAAGCCAGGGCAGCCGCTTGCGCAGCGACTCGCCGGCCGGGGTGAAGGCGCGTTCGTCGCCGGAGACGCCGGCCAGGCGGTAGATGTCCTCGGTCGCCTCGTCCTTGATGACGTCGATCACGTCGTCCACCGTGATCACACCCACCAGCTTGTTCTCTTCGTCCACGACCGGGATGGCCAGGAGGTTGTAGGAGGCGACGAGGCCCGCCACCTCCTCCTGGTCCATGTCGGCCCGGGCGCTGATCATGTCGGCCGTCATGATCCGCTTCAGCGGCGTCTCGGGCGACACCAGCAGCAGGCGCCGGAGGGACACGACACCCACCAGGTGGCGACGCTCGTCCACCACGTAGAGATAGAACACCATCTCGACGTCGCGGCTGGTCTGCAGTTCGGTGATGGCCTCGCCCACCGTCATGTCCTCGCTCAGTCCGAAGACCTGCGGGTTCATGATGCGGCCAGCGGTCCGCTCGGCGTACTCGAGCAGGTTCTCGACCACGCCCGACTCCTTCGGGCGCATCAGGGCGAGGACCTCGGCCGACAACTCCTCCGGCAGGTAGTCGATGAGGGCCGCGGCGTCGTCGGAGGGGATCTCGTGCGCGAGCCGGGCGATCTCGTCGGCCGGGTGGGTGGCCAGGAGCGCGGCGCCGGCCTCGGGCCCCAGCTCCGAGGCAGCTTCCATGGCGAGCCGGCCGTTGCGTTCGGCCAGCAGGCTGAACACGGCTTCGCGTTCCTTGTCGACCAGCTCGCCAAAGACCTGGGCGAGGTCGGCAGGGTGCTGCTTCTGCAGCAGGTTCAGCAGGTTCGCGGTGGCGCCGATACGCAGCAGCCGCCGGACCGAGCCGAGCACGAGGTCGATTCTTTGCTGCGTTGCCACCTTGGAGGTCCGTCAGGGCCCAAACGTGTCACTGTAGCATGCAGCCGAGTCCGCGGCCTACCGCGCGCACGAGGACGTGCGCCGGCGGCTACGCGTCGTCGAGGCCGACGTCGTGCAATGCCCGCGCGTCGTCGCGCCAGGCGGGCCGCACCTTCACGTGCAGATCCAGGAACACCGGCACCTCGAGGTAGCGCTCGAGCTCCTGGCGGGCCGATGTCCCGATGTCCCGGATCATCGAGCCCCCCTTCCCGACGACGATGCCCTTCTGCGACGGACGCTCCACGTAGATCGTGCAGTAGATGCGCGCGGGCCGGCGTCCCGCGGCCTCCTCGAAGCGTTCGATGGCCACGGCGGTGAGGAACGGCAACTCGTCGCGGGTATGCCGGAGCACCTGCTCGCGGACGATCTCCGACACCATCACCCGTTCGGGCTGGTCGGTCACGAAGTCCGGAGGATACAGGGGCTCCCCCTCCGGCAGGAGGTCCAGCACGAGCCCCTCGACCGCCTCCACGTTGGTGCCGTCCACAGCAGAGATGGGCACGATCCCTGCGAAGTCACGGAGCCGGCGATAGGCGTCGATGAGCGGCAGCAGCGCCGTCTTCTGGACGATGTCCACCTTGTTGAGGGCCAGCACGACGGGGGCGCGCACGCCTTCGAGCATGGACAGCACGTACCGATCGCCGGCGCCCGCCGGGGCCGACGCGTCCACGACCAGCACGATCACGTCCACGTCGCGCACGGCCTCGCGCGCCGCGTCCACCATCCGGACGTTCATCCGGTGCGCGGGCTTGTGGACCCCTGGCGTGTCCACGAACACGACCTGCCCGGCCTCGTAGTGCCGGACCCCGAGAATCCGGGTACGGGTCGTCTGCGGCTTGTCGGACACGATAGCCAGCTTGTGGCCGACCAGGCGGTTGAGCAGGGTGGACTTGCCGGCGTTGGGCCGGCCGAGCAGCGCGACGAACCCCGCCTTCATGGCCGCTCCCGGATCCGCGCGTCCAGCCTCCAGGCGCCGGTCACGGTTCGAGGTCCCCGTCGGGCCGCGGGTACACACGGCGGACGCGGACCTTCGTGATGCGCCGGCGCTCGACCTCGAGCACCTCCACGGCCAGGTCGTCGGCCTCGAACGTCTCGCCCACGTACGGCATGCGGCCGAGTTGCGCCAGCAGGTAGCCGCCGACGGTTTCGAACCCCTCGCGCTCGATCTCGACGCCGAGGCGCTCGCGCACCTCGTCGACACTCACCTTGCCGCTGAAGACGAAGACCCCCTCGCCCTCGTCGGTGACCGTGTCACTCTCCACGTCGTACTCGTCGCGAATCTCACCGACGATCTCCTCGAGCAGGTCCTCGACGGTCACCAGCCCGGCGGTGCCGCCGTACTCGTCGACCACGATGGCCATCTGGGCCTGCCGCCGCTGCAGTTCCTTCAGCAGCTCGGCGCCTCGCTTGCTCTCCGGCACGAAGTAGGCCGCGCGCATGAGGGTGGTGAGCGGCGGTTCGGTCGACACGGGCAGCGCGACCAGGTCCTTGACGAAGACCACGCCGACGATGTTGTCGAGGCTGTCCCGGTAGACCGGCATCCGCGAGTACTGCTGCTCCCTGAAGAGGGTGCGCAGCTCCTGCAGCGACGCGTCGGCCTCGATCGCCACGATGTCCGGCCGCGGCGTCATCACCTCGCGCACGAGCGTGCCGGTGAAATCCACGATGGACTGCAGCAGTTCGCGGCCTTCGCGATCCGAGATCGAGCCGTTCTCTTCTTCCCGTTCGTCGGGCACGGGTGCGTGCCCGTTCGGCGCGTCGCCGACGCCCGACTGCTCGGCTTCGAGGGCGCGTTCCGCACGACGGCCGTCCAGCACGCCCATCAGGGCATGCGTCAGGGGACGCACCAGTCGTCCCAGTGGCCGGAACGCCGGCAGCAGCAGATCGAGCGCACGCTCGGGGTCCTTGCGGACGATGAGCATCGGCAGGAGGTGCTCGCACACCAGGACGAAGCCGACGAGGGACACGACGAAGGTGGCGGTGGCCCCGGCGGTGCGAACCTCGCTCAGTCTCGCAATGAGCGCGCCGGCGAGCACGATGAGGACGCCCAGCAGGATGCGCACCGGGATGAAGAGCCGGAGTGGCTCCTCGAGGTACCGGCCCAGGCGATCGTGCCGCCCGCTGCGCTCGACCATCAGGCGCAGGGAGAGGCGCATGAGGGCGCTGAAGGCCGCCTCGATGCAGCCGAGGAAGATGGTGGCGCAGGCGACCAGGAACAGGGCCAGCGGTGTCATCCGCGTTCGATCAGCCCCTCCGAGAGGCCACCCCTGCGGCGCAGCCGCCGCTCCACCCGTCCCATGCGTCCATCGTCGGTCTCGTGATCATAGCCGAGCAGGTGCAGCATGCCGTGCAGCGCCAGCACGCGCAGCTCGGTGCCCACGCCGTGCCCGAGCCGCCGCGCCTGCCGCTCGGCGACGCCCTGCGAGATGACGACGTCGCCCAGCGATCCCGGCTCGCCCGAGGGAAACGCCAGCACGTCGGTGCCCCCAGCCTTCCCGCGATACCGGCGGTTCAGTCGCCGCACCGTGGCATCGCTGACGACGGCCACGACGAGCTCGCCGCGCGCC
>JABFRY010000139.1 GCA_013140955.1 Acidobacteriota bacterium | reverse complement strand
ACGCGTCGAGCCGGCGGCCATCGGTGCCGATCTCCGCGCGCGGAATCACGGCGCCGGCCTGCGCCCCGCCAGGCTCGTGACACCGGGCGCAGGTGGCCGCATAGGTCGTCGCGCCGGATGCGGCCAGCGTCTGGTCCACGGGAAAGGGATACGCGGGCGGCGGCAGGTCGTCGAGGTACTCGAGCACCCGCCGCAGGCTCGACGGCGGCCCGGCGTCCTCGCGGTCCCAGCGGCGCGCGTCGATGTCCATCCAGCGGAAGGAGGTGCCCTCCACGAGCGCCGACGCCTGTACGACCTCGCGCAGCGAGGTGTTCGACCGGTCCCACTGGTAGCCCGACCCGTCGCGGCGCCCCAGGCGCCAGAGCGGCATGGCATCAGCGGTGCCGGGCACGCCGGGCGCCAGCCCTAGCAGCCCGGTCCGGGCCCGACCGGCCATGTCGGCGCGGCCGCGCCCCCACGGCACGGACGCGACATCCCCCCGGGCCTCCCCCGCACCTTCTCTGTCTCGTGTGCCGTCTGAGCCCGCGATGCCCGCTGTGCCATCCGTGCCCTCAGCGCCCCCCATGCCCGCGGCACCCTCCGCGCGACGCAGCAGCGCGCGGCGCGTCTGCGGAATGAGCACGAAGCGGTACAGCAGCCGATCCGGCACCGACAGGCGCACGTTGCGCGCAATCTCGTCGAGGATGACGCTGGCGGTGAACCGCGGGTCCGCCGCCGCGTCGGCGAGGAACCGGGCGTACTCCTGCGCGCCGGTCTGGTGTGCGGGGGCGCCGGGATAGACCAGGGGCACGCTGGTCGGCGTGGCCCGCACGGTGGCCGTATGACACAGGGCGCAGTTCGCGCCGACCCGGGGCACGCCGATGTCCACCTTCGAGAGCCCGATGGGCATCTCGTGTCCGTCCCGCCCGGTGATGCCGATCGAGGCATAGCCTCCGGGCCCCGGCAGGTGGTCCGGGAAGATGCGAGGCAGCACCAGCCAGATCCAGTAGGGCACGCCGCGCTCCGCCTCGGTCCCGATCGAGCCGTAGAGGAAGTGGTCCTCGGCCGACTCGAACTGCGGCGCCGGCCCCACCCAGGCGAGGCGGTAGTAGGCGTGCGTGGCGACGGCCCCGAGCAGCAGCACCAGCACGACCAGACTCCACCCGGTACGCGACATCAGCAGGACACTCAGAACGTCTTCAGGTATTCCACGATGGCGCGCTTGTCGTCATCGGGGAGCGTCGTGCCGTACACGTGGCCGGTGCTGGCGTTGCCGGGCACGCGGGTGTCGTAGAGGGTGAAGACCTGCCCGTCCGCGGCCGCCACGTCGGAGACGAACCCCAGGTTGACCTGGTCGTAGACGTCGTAGCCGCGGTAGAACGTCACGGGCCGCGACTCGGGCGGCTCGAGCAGGGCGCGCATGGTGGGCACCGAGCCGTTGTGGAGATACGGCGCCCGCAGCCAGATGCCGTCGAGCGGATGGTTGGCGTAGCCGTTGGTCTTGCGGAAGTGCGAGAAGCGGTACGGCGAGTCGGGATAGAGGGCGTACTGGTTCGCGGCGAACGCGGGTGTATAGGAGTTGAGCCGGTACGGGTCGGTACCGATCGTCTCGATGGCCTCCACCTGGCCCACGCGGGCGCCCGAGACGACGCCGTCCCGGAAGCGGTGATCCGCATGGCAGGTCGCGCACAGCTGCTGATAGAGCGGCTCCCCCCGTGCGGCCAGCGCCTGATCCACCTGGTAGGGATACCGCGGCGCCGGCAGCGTCCAGATCCACTCCCGCACGCGGCGCAGGTTGTCGTGATCCACGGTCACCGGCGTCACGCCCGCACCGAGCGCGGCGCTGAGATTGCGCTCGTCCACCGAGTCGTTGTCGCCGTCCCAGTGCAGGTGCATGCCCTCGCGGGGCTGCTGGTTCCAGATCGACGGGTAGTCGGAGGCGCCAATCAGCTCGTCTGGAGGCAGTGCCGTGAGGTCCCAGTTGAACTGCACGGACTTGTAGGGGTTGAACGTGTCCACGCGTCCCCGTCCCCACGCAGGCACGTCGTCGCCCAGGATCACCGGGGCGATGCGGTTGCGCAGGTTCAGGGTGGTGCTCTTGAGGCGGCCGATGAACCCGAACCGCAGCAGCAGCCGCTCGAACTGCGACGGCCCGTTCTCCTCCGGCAGGCGGCCGATGACGGCTTCGGCCGTGACGCGGTTGTCGAGCGAGCATTCGAGCACGAAGCGGACGAACGCCTGCAGGTCGAGGCGGTTGGCCGGCATGCCCAGCACGATCTCGGGCGGGGCGTCCGGCGTCTCCCGCACTGTGCCCGTGTGGCACACGGCGCAGTTGAGGCCCACCTGATCGATCCCCAGGCGCCGGCGCCGCGACACACCGATGGGCAGGTCGTGCCCCTCCTCGGTGATGAAGCCGAAGGTCGCATAGCCGTTGGGGAGCCGGTCGCTGCAGATCGACGGCAGCGCCGTGAAGATCCAGTACGGCGGCAGCGCCCCACCAATCGGGGAGAGGAGCCGTCCGCCCGGCTCGCTCCCGATCGAGCCGTACTTGAAGTGATCCTCGATTGGCTCGTAGGTCACGGGCCGGTCCGTCGTGATCGACACGACCGCCCAGACACCGCCCGCCCCGACCACGACCAGGGCGAGCAGGGCGAGCACCCGGAACGTGCGCCGCGACATCAGGAACGGACCGTCCGGAGGACGAAGGTGAGGTTCAGCAGCATCAGCGGTTCACCGCACCGCCTGGCAGGGGCGGCGCGGCGAGCCATTCAAGCACGAGCTCTGCGGCCACGGCAATACGGATCTCCAGCAGCTCAGCTGGCGGTGGCCGGACACACGTGGAACGCGCTCAGGCGTTGGACCCGGACGAGGACTCCGGCGCGCGGCGCAGGGGCGCGGGGCGCGAGACGTGGAGCACCGCACCCGAGGGAAAGGCCCTGGCCTCGATCAGCTCCAGATGGAGCGGCTCGGTCCACTCCGGAAAGAGGCGGAGCCCGATGCCGAGGATGACCGGCTGCAGGAGCAGGTGGTATTCGTCCACCAGGCCGAGCCGGGAGAGCGATGCCGCGAACTTCGCGCCGCCGTGCGCCAGGATCGGGTTGCCGGGCTCCGCCTTCAGCGCATCGATCTCCGGCACGAGGCCCCCGCGGGCGATCCGGGTATTCGGCCAGTCCAGCGACTCCAGGCTCTGGGAAAAGACGACCTTCGGGGTCTCGTTCATCGGCGCCGCAAACGGGGCGTCGCGCGGGTCGATGGCCGCCGGGCGGGGCCAGTACGCGGCCATGCTGCGCCCGGTGTGGCTGCCCATCACGTGGGTGCCTGCGGCCCGGAGCGACTCCACCTGCCAGGCGGTGTATTCCGCGTCGAAACTCGGGAAAATCCAGCCCACGTCGCCGCTCGGGGTCCCGACGAAGCCGTCGAGCGACACGTGCATCTGGAGGATCAGCCGCCGGGCGGGTGTGTCAGCCATGTGGCGTCATTATCCCGCGCGGGGCCGTCACCGGGACGGGGGCGTGCGCCTGCTACAATGACAGATTCATCCCAGAGGTCCGGTTCTGCCAGAGGTTCCAGGCGCATGATTGCTGTCAGCGGCGTGTCGATGCGGTACGGCTCGAAGATCCTGTTCGACGACGTCACCACCACGTTTTCGCCAGGCCGTCGCTACGGCCTGACCGGCCCCAACGGCGCCGGCAAGTCCACGTTCATGAAGCTGCTCACCGGCGAGCTGGAGCCGCAGCGCGGCACCGTCGTCCGGCCGGCCAAGCTCGGCGTGCTCCGCCAGGACCAGTACGCCTTCGACGCCTATCGCGTGCTGGACACGGTGGTCATGGGCAACGCGCGCCTGTGGTCGGCGCTCGCCGAGCGCGACGCGCTCTACGCGAAGCCCGACATGTCCAACGAGGACGGCATGCGCCTGGGCGAACTCGAGGGCATCGTCGGCGAGGAGGATGGCTACTCGGCCGAGAGCGACGCCGCGGTGCTGCTGCAGGGGCTCGACATCCCCGACGAGTTGCACGACCGGACGATGGCGGAACTGCAGGGCGGGCAGAAGGTGCGGGTCCTGCTGGCCCAGGCACTCTACGGGCGCCCGGCCGCCCTGCTGCTCGACGAGCCGACCAACCACCTCGACCTCGACTCCATCCACTGGCTCCAGGAGTTCCTGAACCGCTACGACGGCACGCTCATCGTCATCTCGCACGACCGGCACTTCCTGAACGGCATCTGCACGCACATCGCGGACATCGACTACCAGACGATCATCACCTACACGGGTGGCTACGACGACATGGTGCTGTCCAAGACGCAGATCCGCTCGAAGGTCGAGAGCGAGAACGCCCAGCGCGAGAAGAAGATCGCGCAGCTCAACGACTTCATCGCCCGGTTTGGCGCCGGCACCCGTGCCAGCCAGGTCACGTCCCGGCGCAAGGAGGTGGAACGACTCCAGGTCTCAGATCTGGCGCGGTCGAACATCCAGCGCCCGCACATCCGGTTCACGCTGCGCCGGCCGTCCGGCAAGGTGCCGCTCGAGTGCAGCGGCGTCAGCAAGGCGCACGGCGAGACCGCCGTCGTGCGCGGCTTCGGCGCCGTCGTGAATCGCGGCGATCGCATCGTGCTCGTGGGCCGCAACGGCGTGGGCAAGACCACCTTGCTCAAGGCACTGCTGGCCGACGCACCGGGCCTGCCGCCCTCTCCGGGCGACATCGACGCCGGCACCCTGAAGTGGGGCCACGAGGTGGCCGTCGGCTACTTTCCGCAGGACCACACCGACGCCATCGAGAAGGGCCTCACCGCGGTCGAGTGGCTGCATCGCTTCGATCCGGAGGCGTCGCGGCAGGACATCCATGGCCTGCTCGGACAGATGCTGTTCAGCGGCGAAGAGGGGCTCAAGCCGACCGATGCGCTGTCGGGCGGCGAGACGGCCCGCCTGCTCTTCTGCCGGCTCATGCTGCAGAAGCCCAACGTCCTCGTGCTCGACGAGCCGACCAACCACCTCGACCTGGAGTCGATCAACGCGCTGAACGTCGCCCTGCAGAAGTACGAGGGCACGGTGTTCCTCGTGACCCACGACCAGGATCTGATGGAGGAAGTCGGGACGCGCGTCTGGCACTTCGACCACGGCCAGATCGAGGACTTCAAGGGCAGCTACGAAGAGTTCGTCGCATCGGTCACGCCGTAGCGCGCCACCACGTACCACACGCCTCGACCTGGTACCCGCATCGCCCCGCACGGCAGAACACCGCGCGACAGAACACCGCGCGACAGCAACGCACGACTCTCGTGATCGGGATGACAGTCTCGTCATCCCACCCACTCCCCTTCCCCGTGATCGTCCGATGCAGACGTCCCGTCGCTGCCCGCGACGGCATGCCCCTGCGCGGCTGCTACGGGGCGTCGTGCACGGCCTGCCGCTTGCTATGCGGTATCAACCCTCGAACGCACCGTGCCACCCCCTGACGCCGCCGCCCTCCGGAGGCCCTGGCAGGCTGGAGCCCTGCCTGAGATGGCCGCCCTGCCAGACCTGCGGGACCCGCGCAGCAGTGCTGTGCATGGACCGGTGCGCCCGGTCCCGACGACCGGGGCAACACGGCCTCGGGCATCACTGCCGGTCATCACCACCACCGGTGCAGTCGTCCGGGAGGTGCGGACGAGCGATGCCGCCGTCCTGACCGAGACGCTGGCCCCCGGAAGGGCTGTCATCGGCGTGCCCCCCGCGACGACGGTCGACGACATGCGCCGCTTCATCACCTGGGCCCATCTGGAGCGGGCGGCCGGCCGGGCGGTGTGCTACGCCGTGCTGCCGTCGCGCGACGCGGCACCGGTGGGCGTGGTCCTGGCGCGGCGGGTGGAGCGCGGCTTCGCCATGGCCGAGTGGAGCTACTGCGCCATCGCCGAGGG